>JANWUU010000313.1 GCA_025057735.1 Burkholderiaceae bacterium | reverse complement strand
TCATTGCGCTCATCAACGGCCAGACGCCCAATCCGGCGCCGAAGATCGCCAATACCTGCTACAGCTTCGTGGCGGAAAAAGAGGCGATCCGCGTGTCCTCCGTGCACACCTGGAATGACAAGGAGAACACGCTGACCACCGTGCCGGGGTCGGGCGGCGTGTCGGCGGCGCGCAACGCGATGGAAGTCGACTACGCGTGGGCCTGGGCGAACGCCATCTGGGCCGACGCGCTCTCTTAGGACGCGCAGCCTCTTGTTTGGTTACGGCAGCTGGCCGACGTACTCGGCCAGCGCCGTCATCTCCGCTTCCGACAGTTTGCCGGCGATTTCGTGCATCGCCTCACTGCCGCTGCGCCGCCAAGGCCGGCGGAAGTTCTTGAGCTGCTCGATCACGTACTGCGGCTGCTGGCCCGCCAGGCGCGGCAGCGCCTCCGCGCCATGCGCGTCCGCGCCATGGCAGTTGGCGCAGGCCGGGACACCTGCGGAGGATTTGCCGGTTTCGAAGATGGCGCGGCCGCGTTCGGCGAGTTTCGGATCCGAGGGCGCAAACGGTTCGCTGCGCTGCCGGCTGAAGTACACCGCCACCGCCTCGATGTCGCCATCGGAGAGCTTCGCCGCTTGCGCCTCCATGCCGCCACCGGTGCGTCGGCCTTCGCGGAAATCGCGCAACTGCTTTTCGAGGTAACGCGCGTTTTGCCCCGCCAGCCGGGGATACAGGGGCGAGGTCGTCTCGCCTTGCAGACCGTGGCAGAGAAAACAGGAGCCGGCCGCGATCGCCCGACCGCGTTCCAACTGCGGCGTATCGGGAAGGGCGACGGGGGTGAAAACGGCGGCGCCGAGCGCCACCGCGGACAGCCAATGCGCACGTTTCAAGTCTCCTCCTTTGCCTGCCGGGCCGGGCTTTCCCGCGCGAATTTTGAAAAGTAAAGCCTGGCGGCGGTTTGTTTTGCAACACACCCGTTAGGGGATGTCGCAATACCTGCGGGAGTAGGGGGCTGCAGGCTACCGGGGGCGACTAGGCGCGGCCGGTGGAACCGAAGCCGCCACTGCCGCGCGCGCTGGCCTCGAAGGACTCGACGACCTGGAAGCCGACCTGCACGACCGGAACGACCACCAGTTGCGCGATACGCGCCAGCGGCTCGATCACGTAAGGTTCGGCGGAGCGGTTCCACGCTGACACCATCAGCTCGCCTTGGTAATCGGAATCGATGAGGCCGACCAGGTTGCCCAGCACCAGACCATGCCGGTGACCGAGGCCGGAGCGGGGCAGCACGAGCGCGGCGAATCCGGGGTTGCCGATGTGGATCGCGATCCCGGTCGGCACCAGGTGCGCGCTGCCCGCCTCGAGCGTCAACGGCGCGTGGATCGCCGCGCGCAGATCGAGCCCGGCCGCTCCTGGGGTGGCGTACTGCGGCAGATGCTCGCGCAGCCGCGCATCGAGGATCCGCAACGCGATCTTCATGGCGCTCCCCCGGTGGGCATGCGCCGGGCGATCTCGGCGACGAGGCGGCGCGCCTGGGTGAGCTTGTCCGCGCGCGGCAGCGTGGTTACGCCGTCGGCATCGATCAGATGCAGCTCGCTGTCGTCCGCGCCGAACGCCTCCTGCGCGTGGTTGGCGACTAGCAGCGGCACGCCTTTCGCTGCGCGCTTGGCGCGGGCGTTAGCGATGAGGTCGTCCGTCTCGGCGGCGAAGCCGACACAGTAAGGCGCGTGCGGCAGGGCGGCGACGCTCGCCAGGATGTCTGGATTCGGGGCGAACTGCAGCGTGGGGGGCTGGCCATCGGGGCGCTTTTTCAGTTTGGTCGAGCTCACGTTGACGACGCGCCAGTCGGCGACCGCCGCCACCGCGATGAACACATCGGTCCCCGCGACTTCTGCCATCACCGCATCGGCCATCAGCTGCGCGCTGAGAACGTCGATGCGGCGCACGCCACGCGGGGTGACGAGCGGCGTCGGTCCGGCGATCAGTGTCACGCTGGCGCCGGCCTCGCGCGCGGCGCGCGCCAGCGCGAAGCCCATCTTGCCGGAGGACAGATTGGTGATGCCGCGTACCGGGTCGATCGGTTCGAAGGTCGGGCCGGCGGTGACCAACACCCGGCGGCCCGCAAGCGGCTTCGGCTGGAAGAAGGCCACGACCTCCTCCAGCAGCTCGGCGGGCTCCAGCATGCGCCCGGCGCCGGTCTCGCCGCAGGCCTGCGCACCGCTGGCGGGCCCGAGCAAAACCGCACCGTCGGCCTGCAACCGCTCGACGTTACGCTGCGTGGCGGCGTTGCGCCACATCTCGACGTTCATCGCGGGGGCGACCAGCAACGGGCTGCTGCGCGCCAACACCAGGGTCGATAACAGGTCGTCAGCCAGACCGAGTGCGGCCTTGGCGATGAAATCGGCGCTCGCGGGCGCGATCACGATCGCGTCGGCCTGGCGCGCCAGCGCGATGTGCGGCATCGCATCGGCGACGGTGGCGCCGGCTTGCCCCCATGCATCGGTGAAGACAGGATGGCCGGAGAGCGCCCGCATCGTGGTGGCCGTCACGAACTGCTGGGCGGCGGCGGTCATGGCCACCGTCACCTCGGCGCCTTCGTCGCGCAGTCGGCGCACCAACTCGCACACCTTGTAACACGCGATGCCGCCGGTCATGCCGACGAGCAGCCGTTTTCCCGCCAGGTCCATGGCCTACCGCGCCTTTCGTACCCGGCGCAGTTCGTCGAGGATCAGCAGCGCTGCGCCGGTGACGATGGCGCTGTCGGCGACGTTGAAGGCCGGCCAGTGCCAGCCGCGCCAGTGGAAATCCAGAAAGTCGATGACGTGCCCGTGCCACAGCCGGTCGATCACGTTGCCGATCGCTCCGCCCAGGATCAGCGACAGCGCGAGCGCAAACAGCTTCTGCGTGCCGTGGCGGGCCAGCAGGTAGACGATGAACAAGGAGGCGGCGATGCCGATCGCGGTGAAGAACTGGCGCTGCCAGCCCGAGGCGCCGGCCAGAAACGAGAACGCGGCGCCCGTGTTGTAGGTGAGCACGAGGTTGAAGAAGCTCGTCACCGGCCGCCGGTCGCCGTAGTCGAACACCGCCTCGACGGCGAGTTTGGTCGCCTGGTCGACCACGATCACGAACGCCGCCAGCAGCAGCCAGGGTACGAGCGTTCGCGACCAGGATTTTTTCACGCCGCCCGCCATCACGCGACGTGGCGCGTCTCGCCCGCGCCGAACAGGTTACTCAGACAGCGGCCGCACAGGGTTGGGTGCTCGGCGCTGCTGCCGACGTCGGCGCGCCAGTGCCAGCAGCGCTCGCACTTCCGGTGGCGCGTGGCGGTGACGACGATGCGCTCTTCGTCCGCGCGGGCGGCCGTATGCAGGGTGGCGCGGCTGGTTAGCAGCACGAACTTCAGGTCCTCGCCCAGGGTGGCCGCCAGCGCATGCCGCTCGCCGTGCAGGTACAAATCCGCCTCCGCCTGCAGCGACGATCCCACCTGGCCGGCCTCGCGCAGTGCCTCGATGCGCTTGAGCACCTCGCCGCGCAGCGCGCGCAGCGCCTCCCACTTCGCGAGCAGCGCTTCGTGACCGGGCACCGGCGGCAGCTCGTGATACGTCTCGGTGAAAATGGTGCCGGATTCGTTCGGCGAGAAGATCAGGAACGCCTCCTCGGCCGTGAACGACAGGAACGGCGCTAGCAGCCGCAACAGACTGGCGGTGATATGCCACAAGGCGGTCTGCGCCGACCGTCGCGCGTGCGAGGCGGCGGCCGTGGTGTACAGCCGATCCTTCAGGATGTCGAGATAAAAGGCGCCCAGGTCTTCCGAGCAGAACGTCTGCAGCCGCGCCACCACCGGATGGAACTCGAAGCGCTCGTAGTGCGCGAGCGCCTGCTGCTGCACCTGCGCCGCCAGCGCCAGCGCATAGCGGTCAATCTCCAGCATCTGCGCCACGGGCACCGCATCCTTCGCAATGTCGAAGTCGCTGGTGTTGGCGAGCAGGAAGCGCACGGTGTTACGAATGCGGCGGTAGCTTTCCACCACGCGTTTCAGAATTTCCTCCCCGATGGACAGTTCGCCCGAATAGTCGGTGGAGGCCACCCACAGGCGGATGATTTCCGCGCCCAGCCGGTCGCTGACCTCCTGCGGCCGCACCACGTTGCCGAGGGACTTGCTCATCTTGCGCCCCTGCGGATCCACGGTGAAACCGTGCGTCAGCAGCGCCTTGTAAGGCGCGCGCCCGTCCAGTGCCGCGCCGATCAGCAGCGCCGAATGGAACCAGCCGCGGTGCTGGTCGGAGCCTTCCAGGTACAGGTCGGCCGGGTAGGCGAGTTCGCGGGCATGCGACCCGCGCAGTACCGTGCGGTGCGTGGCGCCGGAATCGAACCACACGTCCAGAATGTCGTTCACCTTCTCGTACTGCGGCGCTTCCTCGGGCGGCAGGAAGTCGTCGACCGTCGCCTGGCTCCAGGCCTCGATGCCGCCGGCCTCGACGCGGCGCGCCGCTTCCTCCAGCAGTTCGAGGGTGCGCGGATGTAACGCGCCCGTTTCCTTGTGGAGGAAGAAGGGCAAAGGCACGCCCCAGTTGCGCTGGCGCGAGATACACCAGTCGGGCCGGTGCGCGATCATGCCGTGCAGACGCGCCTTGCCCCAGGCGGGGTAAAACGCGGTCTGTTCGACAGCCCGCAACGCGGTCTGCCGCAGCGTCTCGCCCACCGTCTCGGTCTGCAGCACCCCGCGCGTCTCGGCCGTCGGCCCGTCCATCCGTACGAACCACTGCGACGCGGCGCGGTAGATCAGCGGCGTCTTGTGCCGCCAGCAGTGCATGTAGCTGTGCGTGTCCTCGGCCGCGTGCAGCAGATGGCCCGCGCGCCGCAGCGCGTCGATGATCTTTGGGTTGGCGTCCCAGATCTTCAGGCCGCCGAACAGCGGGAAATCGGCCGCGTAATGCCCGTCGCCCTGGACCGGGTTCAGCACTTCGTCGTTCGTCATGCCGTACGCCTTGCAGGACTCGAAGTCCTCCACGCCGTAGGCGGGGGCGGAATGGACGACGCCGGTGCCGGCTTCGGCCGTCACATAGCTGCCGAGGTAGACCGGCGAATAGCGGTCGTAACCGGCATGCAGCGCGGCGAGCGGATGACGGAAGCGGATCCGGTCCAGGCGGCCGCCGGCCGTGCGGGCGACGATGCGCCCCTTCAGGCCGTAGCGCGCCAGACAGCTTTCCGCCAGCGGCTCGGCGAGCACGAGATATCGGTCGCCGCAGTCGACCAGCGCGTACGTAAACTCGGGATGGACGTTGAGCGCCTGGTTGGCGGGAATGGTCCACGGCGTCGTGGTCCAGATGGCGGTGAACACCGGCTTGGCGAGCGAGCCCACCCCGAAGGCTTCGGCCAGGCGCCCGCCGTCCTCGGTGGCGAGCGGGAAGGCGACGTCGATCACCGGCGTCTTCTTTTCCAGATACTCGACCTCGGCCTCGGCCAGCGCCGAATTGCAGTCGAAGCACCAGTTGACCGGTTTCAGCCCGCGGTAGACGAAACCGCGCTCGAGCAGCCGGCCGAGGGTGCGGATCTCGTCGGCCTCCGTCTTGAACGTCATCGTCGTGTATGGGTTGTCCCAGTCGCCGAGGACGCCCAGACGCTTGAAGTCCTTCATCTGCACGGCGATCTGCTCGCGCGCGTAGGCGCGCGCGCGCGCCTGCACCTCGGCGCGCGGCAGGTGCTTGCCGTACTTCTTCTCGATTTGCACCTCGATCGGCATGCCGTGGCAGTCCCAGCCCGGGACGTACACCGCGTCGAAACCGGCGAACGAGCGCGACTTCACCACGATGTCTTTCAGGATCTTGTTGACCGCATGGCCGATGTGGATCTCGCCGTTCGCATACGGCGGACCATCATGGAGCACGAATTTCGGCGCGCCGGCGCGCGCGGCGCGGATCGCCTGGTAGACCTTGCGCTCCTCCCACCGTTTCACCCACTGCGGCTCGCGCTGCGGCAGATCGCCGCGCATCGGAAACGGCGTCTCCGGCAGGTTGAGCGGATACTTGCGGGTGGCCGCCTGCGCGGCGGGCTTGGCTTTGCGATCGGCGTCGGCCATGGCTCGGTCCCCTCGGACGCTTCGAGTCAGGTGGTTGAGAAAGCGATCTAGGGCGCGAGCGCCCCGTCGAAGAGCGCGCGCGCGGCGGCCGCATCGCGGCGGATCGCCGCCGTCAGTTCGTCCAGCGTCGCGTAGCGCTCCTCGTCGCGCAGCTTGTGCACGAACTCCACGCGCACCAGGCGGCCGTAGATCGAGGCCGCGAAATCGAACAGGTGCACCTCCAGCAGCCAGCGGCCGCTGTCGTCGACGGTCGGCCGCAGACCGACGCTGGCCACCCCCGGCCAGGGGCGGTCGGTGATGCCGTACACACGCACCGCGAACACGCCGTGCGCAGCGGGCCGCCGATGCGCGATGCGCAGGTTGAGCGTCGGGAATCCGATGGCGCGGCCGAGCTTGGCCCCGTGCAGCACGCGCCCGGAGATCGCGTACGGCCGTCCCAGCAGCTGCTGCGCGCGCGCCAGATCGCCCGCCTGCAGGGCGGCGCGCACCGCGGAGCTGGAGACGCGCGCGGCGCCTTCGCTCACGGTGTCCAGTTGCGCGACCTCGTAGCCGCCGGCGGCCGCGCGGGCACGCAGCAGAGCGATGTCGCCGGCGCGGCGGCTGCCGAAGCGGAAATCGTCGCCCACCGCCAGCCAGCGGGTCTGCAACCCGCGCACCAGATAGCGTTCGATGAACTCGTCGGCGGCGAGCGCAGCGAAGCTGCGATTGAAGTGCTGCACGTAGACGCGCTCGATGCCGTGGCCGGCCAGTGCCTGCAGCTTGTCGCGCAGGTTGGAGATGCGCGGCGGCGCATCGTGAGGCGCGAAAAACTCGCGCGGATGCGGCTCGAAGGTCAGCACCGCCGGCAGCAGCCCGCGCGTGCGCGCGGCCGTCACCACCTGCGCCAGCAGGGCCTGATGGCCGCGATGCACACCGTCGAAATTGCCGATCGTCAACGCGCACGGCGCGCGGTCGCGGTCGGCGGGAAGGCCGCGGATGATTTTCATGAGCCCGAGCGCGGAAGCGGCGGCGATTATACGAAGCGGGTCCCGCGCGCCCGCGCTTCTACAATCGCCGCATGAGGCGCGTGGTGGTGCTGATCTCCGGCCGCGGCAGCAACCTGCAGGCGCTGCTCGAGGCCGCCCGCATCGAGCGCTGGCGCGCGACGCTGGATGCCGACGTCGTGCACGTGATCAGCAACGCGCCGCAGGCGGCGGGCCTGGCGGTCGCGCGCGCGGCGGGCGTCTCCACCGAGGTCGTCGATCATCGGGCGTTTGCCTCGCGCGCGGCCTTCGATGCCGCCCTGGCGACGGCGATCGAGGCGCAGGCGCCGTCCCTGATCGTGCTGGCCGGCTTCATGCGGGTGCTGACGCGCGAGTTCGTGCAGCGCTTCGCCGGGCGCCTGATCAACATCCATCCGTCGCTGCTGCCGGCCTTTCCGGGGCTCGCCACGCATCGCCAGGCGCTGGCCGCCGGCGTGCGGTTTCACGGTGCGACGGTGCACTTCGTCGGCGCCGAGGTCGATGCCGGCCCGATCGTCGGCCAGGCGGTGGTGCCGGTGCGTCCGGACGACACGGAGGAGGCGCTCGCCGCGCGCGTGCTGCAGGTCGAGCACCGGCTGCTGCCCACCTGCGTGCGGCTGCTGCTGGAGGGCCGCGTGCGGCTGCAGGACGGCCGAGTGGTCGCCGACGCGATTGTGGCCGACCGGCTCGCGCTGGTGGCGGTATGACGCCGCCGAAGATCACGGCGCTCGCGGTCGAGCACCTGGCGACACTGCTGGCGCGCGTGCTGCGGCTGGACGCGCCGGCCGATGTCGTCATGTCGCGCTACTTCAAAAGCCAGCCCAAGCTCGGCCAGCGCGACCGCGCTCTGATCGCCGAAGCGGTCTTCCATGCGTTGCGGCATCTGGCGTCGCTGCGATGGATCCTGCAGCCGGCCACACCCGAGCGCGCGCCGCGGCTGGCGGCGCTGGTGACGCTCGCGCGCCAGTACGGCGCGACCGCCCTGGCACCACAGGTCCTCCGCGGCGACGAGCGGGCGGTGCGCGGCGCACTGTCGATCGACCTCGCCCGCGCGCCCAGTGCCGTGCGGGCGGAGGCGCCGCTGTGGCTGTTCCAGCGCATCACCGCGCAGTATCACGACGCCGAAGCCCTGTTCGCGGCGCTGACGGCGGCGGCGCCGCTCGATCTGCGGGTCAATCGGGTCAAGGCGCAGCGGGACGCGGTACTGGCCGAGCTGCGCGCGCGCGTGGCCGCCGAGCCGACGCGCTACGCGCCCGACGGCATCCGCCTGCACGAGAAGCCGGCGCTGACGCGCTGGCCCGTGTATCAAGAGGGCCGGGTGGAAGTGCAGGACGAAGGCAGCCAGCTGATTGCGCATCTGGTCGCGCCGAAGCGCGGCGACATGGTGGTCGATTTCTGCGCGGGGGCAGGCGGCAAGACGCTCGCCCTGGGGGCGCTGATGCGCAACCGCGGCCGGCTCTATGCGTTCGACGTACACGCGCGGCGGCTGGCGGGGTTGGGGCCGCGGCTGAAGCGCAGCGGATTGTCGAACGTCTTCCCGGCGGCGATCGCCAGCGAGAACGACGCGCGGGTCAAGCGTCTGGCGGGCAAGATCGACCGCGTGCTGATCGACGCCCCGTGTTCGGGCAGCGGTACCCTACGCCGCAATCCCGATCTGAAATGGCGCTTCGACGAGGCGGAACTGACGCGGGTCAATGCGCTGCAGGGCAGTCTGCTGCGCGCGGCCAGCCGGCTGGTCAAGCCGGGCGGCCGCCTCGTCTACGCCACGTGCTCGCTGCTGGCGGTAGAGAACCAGCAGGTGGTCGAGGCCTTCCTCGCCGAGCACCGGGATTTTGCGGTGGTCGATGCCGCCGGGGTCCTGGGCGCCCAGGGCATCGCCATCGACCACACCGAGCGTTTCGCCCCGTGGTTCGTCATGCTGCCGCACCTGCATGGTACGGACGGGTTCTTCGGCGCGGTCTTGCAGCGCCGTTGACGGCGGTCGCGCCATCGCGCCGGCGAAAAAAATCCCGCGCGGGGGGTCGGGCCCGGATACAATGCCTTCGGCCGTCGATGCGGCCGTGTTTCGTTACTTGCGCCGCCTGCGGGCGGCATCTCTGGAGTCTGCATGTATTTCCTGGAATTCATGGACGGTGGCCTGCTCGGCCTGTCCTGGTGGCAGCTTGTGCTCGTGACGCTCGCCCTGACGCACGTCACGATCGCCACCGTCACTATCTTCCTGCACCGCTCGCAGGCGCATCGAGCGCTCGATCTGCATCCCGCCGCCAGCCACTTTTTCCGTTTCTGGCTGTGGCTGACCACCGGTATGGTCACGCGCGAGTGGGTCGCGGTGCATCGCAAGCACCACGCCAAGTGCGAGACGCCGGAGGATCCGCACAGTCCGCAGGTCAAAGGCATCCGCAAGGTCCTTTGGGAGGGTGCCGAGCTGTACATGGCCGAGGCGGCCAACGCCGAGACGCTGGCGCGCTATGGCCACGGCACGCCGGACGACTGGCTGGAGCGCCACGTGTATTCGCGCTTCACCTGGCAGGGGGTGGCGCTCATGCTGGGGCTCGATCTCGTGCTGTTCGGCTGGGCGGGGCTTGCGGTCTGGGGCGTGCAGATGCTGTGGATCCCGTTTTTCGCCGCCGGCGTCATCAACGGCATCGGTCACTACTGGGGCTACCGCAACTACGACTCGCCGGATGCGGCCACCAATATCGTGCCCTGGGGCATCCTGATCGGCGGCGAGGAACTGCACAACAACCACCACACGTACCCGACCTCGGCCAAGCTGTCCTCCAAGTGGTACGAGTTCGATCTGGGCTGGCTGTACATCCGGGGACTGGAGAAGCTGGGTCTGGCCAAGGTGCTGCGCCTGGCGCCGGTGCCGAAGGTGGCGCGGCCGAAGGCCCGCATCGATCTGGAGACGCTGCAGGCGGTCATCTCGTACCGCTACGACCTGCTGGCACGCCTGGCGCGTGGGCTGCGCGATGCCTACCGCATCGAGCTGCAGCGTTTGCGCGCCGCGGGCGCCGATGCGCGCCGTTTCAAGTCGCTGCGGTCCTGGCTGCGCAAGGGTGACCTGCTGGCGATGCCGCCGGCGCAGCAGCAGACGCTGCGCGAGCTGCTGGCGCACAGTCGCGTCCTGCAGACGTTAATCGAGAGGCGCGCGGAGCTAGCGGCGATCTGGAGCCGATCGGCGGCTTCGCGCGAGCAGCTGTTGGCGCATCTGCAAGACTGGATCGCACGTGCAGAGGCAAGCGGCATCCGCGCACTGCAGGATCTGGCGCTGCGCATCCGCAGCTACGCGCCGGCGCACGCCTGAGGGCAGCCGGCCCGAAATAAAAATCCTAGAAATCCGCGCCGGGCGGTGACGGGCGCCCGGCGCGTTCAGCTTTCCTGCCGCAGCAGGCCGAGCCGCTCGACAATGGCGCGCTCGCGCAGGAACGCCTCGCGGCAGGCGCGCGCGTAATCAACCGGGGACAGATAGGCCGGCTCCTTGTCGTATTTGGCGAGCTCCGCCAGATGCGCCGGATCGAACAGCGCGCGCCGCAACGCATCGTGCAGCGTGGCGACAATGGCGGGCGGGAGCCCGCGCGGGCCGCCGATGCCGTACGGCGAGTTGGCGACGATGGGAAAGCCAAGCTCGCGCAGCGTCGGCACGTGCGGCCAGCGGCGCGAGCGCTGTTCGCCGAAGGTCACGAGCAGCCGCAGCCGGCCCGCATCCACGTACGGCCCAAAGCCGGTGCTGTTGGCACCGGCCATCAGGTGCCCCGAGGCGACCGCTAGCATTTGCTCCGCGGTGCCCTTGTAGGGTACGTGCAGGTAGCGCAGGCCGCGCGCGGTGAACAACTCCTCCAGGACCAGGTGCGGCGTGGTGCCGATGCCGTTGGTGCCGATGGTCAGGTCGCCCGGTTTTTCACGCGCGAACGCGAACAGGTCTTCCAGCGTGCGGAACGGACTGCTGGCGGCGACGACGATGCCGAAGGTGTAACCGGACAGCTGGATGATCGGGGTGACGTCGCGGATCGGATCCCAAGTGACCTTGTGCGTGTAGGGCGCGCGGAAGATCGTATGCGGCAGCTGCGCGATCGTGTAGCCGTCGGGCGCAGCCTGTTGCAGGATCGGCATCGCCAGCGTGCCGGAGGCGCCGCTGCGGTTCTCGATCACGATGCGCTGGCCCAGGTGGCGCCCGGCGATCTCGGCCAGCACGCGCAGCGACAGGTCGGTCGAGCCGCCCGGCGGCCAGGGGACCCACAGCGTGATCGGCCGGGTGGGGAAGTTCTCGCCCTGCGCGGCCGCGCGCGCGACCGCTGCCAGACCGAGAGCGGCGACCAGCCGGCGCCGCACCGGTTCGTGGCCGCTCATCCGCCACCGCGCTTGGTCAGCGCGCCGAATCCCCGCTGCGGGTCGTAGCCCCAGCAGGCGAGCACGAAACACAGGACCCCGGTGGCGACGACGATGGCCGGCGCCCAGCCGGGATCCTTGCCGTAGAGGGCGAACCGGATCCACTCGACCGCATGCGTGAACGGATTGACCGCCGCCAGCCAGTACACCCAGGTGGCACCGGACTCCTGCAGCTTCCACAGCGGGTACAGCGCGGTGGAGATGAAATACATCGGGAAGATCACGAAGTTCATCGTGCCGGCAAAGTTCTCCAGCTGCCGGATGTGCACCGACAGCAGCAGCCCGAGGGCGCCGAGCATCAGCGCCGAGGCCGTCATCGCCAGCAGCGCGTGCGGGGCCGTCGGTCCGAGCAGCGGCAGCTCGGTGCCGACCAGCCAGGCGACGGCGACGAACGCGAGCGCCTGCGCGAGCGACAGGATGGCGGTGGCGGTGAGCTTGCAGAACAGCAGCCAGGGACGCGGCAGCGGTGCCGTCAGCAGCAGCCGCATCAGGCCCATCTCGCGGTCGTAGACCATGGCCAGCGAGGACTGCATGCCATTGAACAGCAGCACCATGCCGATCAGGCCGGGCGCGATGTAGACGTCATACGGAATGTAGGTGTCGTACGGCGGCACGATGGAGACGCCGAAGACGTTGCGGAAACCGGCGGCGAAGACCGCCAGCCAAAGCAGCGGCCGCACGAGTGCCGAGACGAGGCGGCCGTACTGCTGCGAGAACTTGATCAGCTCGCGCACCACGATGCCGCGCAGCGCGCGCAGCGCGTGCGGGACAAGCGGCGGCGCCGGCAGCGCGGCGGCATGGACGGCGGCCGGTGCAGACGGGTTCATCGCGTCTTGCACAGTCCCTCGGCGGCGTCGGCGCCGAGCGTATCGAGCACATTGGTCGGATGCAGGACGCCGTCGACGGGCGCCAGGCCGATGACGCCTTGCCCATCGGTGAGCAGCAGCGGCTGGCGCAGCTGCCGGTCCCACGGCCGGAAGCTCAGGCGCACGCCCTTGAAGCCATCGAGCGTGAAGTCCGCCGCCGTGAACGCTCTGACGGTCACGCCGGCGGCGGGGTTCTTCGGCTGCGCTAAAGCGGCCTGCAGCACGGCCTTGGTCGCGATCCAGGCCGCCCAGTCGTGGCCCGTCATCGGCCGGCCGGCGCCGCGCTGGAAACGGCGGGCCAGTTGCGGCGCACCGAAGCGCTCGAAATTGCGCGCCCAGGCGTCCGCCACCAGGCCGGCATCGCCCACGACTGGCCGCGGCAGCGCG
>JANWUU010000131.1 GCA_025057735.1 Burkholderiaceae bacterium | reverse complement strand
GAACTTGACGTTCGTCACCTGCGCGGTGTCGCCCAGCACGCTGATCGTCAGGCCGGCCTCGGCGATCCGTTTGCGTCCTGCGGCCGCCGCCGCCGCTGCATCGGGCGGCTGCGGCCCGCGCTCGCGCAGCTGCACCGCCACCGTCTTGCGGATTGCTTCGCCCTCTAAATTGGTGCCGGCGATGCGCAGCACGAGGCGCTCGTCGTCCGGCAGCGTGCCGGCGATTTCGAAGACGCGCGCCGCCGGCTCGCTGCGGAACTCCGGATACAGCAGGTCCATGAAGAAATCCGGCCGAAACAGCGTGAACACGGCCGCTGCCAGCAGCGCCGTCTCCCAGGCGCGGGTGCGCGTGCGGAACCAGCCCATGGTGAGCGCCGCAAAGAGCAGGGCAGCTACCGTGCAGCCGGTGACGACCACGACCAGTTCCAACCACGAATGAATGTCGAGCAGCAGCAGCTGCGGATGGAAGATCCAGATGAACGGCAGCACCAGCGTGCGCAGCGAATAGCTGAAGCCCTGGATACCGGTAGCGAGCGGATCTTCGCCGGAGATCGCCGCCGCCGCGAAGGTGGCCAGCCCCACCGGCGGCGTGACGTCGGCCATCACGCCGAAGTAGAAGACGAACAGGTGCACGGCGATCAGCGGAATCACTAGCCCCTGCTGCGCGCCCAGCTCGACGATCACCGGCGCAAGCAGTGTCGCCACCAGGATGTAGCTCGCGGTGGTCGGCACGCCCAGCCCGAGCAGCAGGCAGATGAAGGCCGTCAACAGCAGCATCAGCATCACATTGCCGGCGGAGACGAACTCGACGAAATCGGTCATCCGCAGGCCCAGGCCGGTCAGCGTGATCGTGCCGACGATGATGCCGGCGCAGCCGGTGGCCACGGCAATCCCGATCATGTTGCGGGCGCCGTCGTGCAGGCCGGCTAGCGCCTCGCGCGCGCCGGCCGCAAGCTGTGCGCCGAGGCGGCGGTCGCCGCGCAGCCAGCCGATGAGCGCGCGCTGCGTGACCATCAGCGCCAGCAGCACGATCACCGCGTAGAACGCCGACAGGCCCGGCGACAGGTCCTCGATCATCAAGCACCAGATCAGCGTGCCGATCGGGATCAGGTAGTGCAGGCCAGCCTGCACCGTAGGCCAGGTCTGCGGCTGTACCGGGTGCTCGACGTCGATGTCGGCCGGCAGATCCGGCGCACGCGCCGCCATCGCGCAGGCAAGGAGGTACAGCGCCGTCACGAAGGTGGCCACCGCGTAGGGCGCCGCCGCCCCCAACAGCGACCGCGCGGCCTCGATCGCGTAGTAGACCGCGCCGCAGACGGCGAGCGTGCCGCTGGCGCCGAGCGCCCAGCCGCGCAGCCGCGCGGGCAAGGGCCGCGGCGCGCGCGCGATCAACGGCTGCATGCCCAGTTTCAGCGCCTCCAGATGCGTGATGTAAAACAGCGCGACGTAGGAGATGAAGGCCGGCAGGAAGGCGTGCTTGACGATGTCTTGGTACGGAATGCCGACGTACTCCACCATCAGGAAGGCCGCCGCACCCATCACCGGCGGCATGATCTGGCCGTTGACCGAGCTCATCGTCTCGATCGCGCCGGCCTTCACGCCGCCGTAGCCGGCTTTCTTCATCAGCGGGATCGTGAAGATGCCGCCCGAGACGACGTTGCTGACCGAGGAGCCTGAGATCAGCCCGTTCAAGCCGGATGACACCACGGCCACCTTGGCCGGTCCGCCGCGCAGGTGGCCGAGCAGCGCGAAGCTGACCTGCATCATGTAATTGCCGGCGCCGGCGCGGTCCAGCAGCGAGCCGAACAGCACGTACACGAAGATGAAGCTGGTGGAGACGCCGAGCGCGACGCCGTAGACGCCTTCGGTGGTCAGCCACATGTGGCTCACCAGACGGCTGACCGACGCGCCCTTGTGCGCGATCACCTCCGGCATCCAGGGGCCGGCGAACACGTACGTCAGAAACGCGGCCGCCAGCACCGCCATCGGCAGGCCGACGCTGCGTCGCGTGGCCTCGAACAGCAGCGCGATGCCGGCGACGGCGGTGGCCACATCCCACGCGGTCGGCTGCCCCGGCCGCGTCGCGATCTGGCCGTAAAACAGGAACAAGTAGGCGCCCGCGAAAGCGCCGGCGAGCGCCAGCAGCCAGTCGTGCAGCGGGATGCGGTCGCGCTGCGCACGCCGGCTGGCTGGAAACGCGAGAAAAGCAAGGAACAACGCCGTGCCCAGATGCAGGGCGCGCGCCTCGGTGTCGTTGAACACGCCCCAGCCGAGCGCAAACGGCAGCGGCGAGGCGTACCAGAGCTGAAACGCCGACCAGGCGACTGCCACCGCGAACACGACCGCGCCGGCAGCGCCACGCGCGCGGCGTCCGCCCGTGTCGGCATCGGCGACGAGCTCGCTCAACGATTCCGGGACCTGCGCCATCGTGTTCCCGCAAAAGAAACGGGCGGTGGTGCCGCCCGTCGATTAACGCGTCATGCCAACCGCCGCCGGCGGCCGGCTGCGCTCACTTGATCCAGCCCTTTTCGCGGTAGTAGCGCAGCGCGCCCTCGTGCAGCGGCGCCGACAGACCATTTTTGATCATCTCTTCCGGTTTCAGGATCGCCAGCGCCGGATGCAGTTTCTTGAACTCCTCCAGGTTGTCGAACACCGCTTTCACGACCGTGTAGACGACCTCAGTCGGCACCTTGGCCGAGGACACGAGCGTCGCTTGCACGCCGTAGGTGCGCGTCTCCTGCGGGTTGTTCGGATACAGGCCGCCGGGGATCGTCGCGTAGGCGTAAAACGGATTCTCCTTGACCAGCTTGTCCACGGCCGGCCCGGTCAGCGACACCAGCTTCGCGCCGCAGATCGTGGTCGGATCCTGGATGTTGGCCGACGGATGTCCGACGCCGAAGAAAAAGCCGTCGATCTTGCCGTCGCACAGCGCGGGGCCGTGCTCGTCGGGCCGCAGCTCCGCGGCGAGCGCGAAATCCGACAGCTTCCAGCCCATCGCCGCCAGCAGTTGCTCGATCGAGGCGCGCGTGCCGGAGCCGGGGTTGCCGACGTTGAAGCGCTTGCCCTTGAAGTCCTCGAACTTCGTGATGTTGGCCTCCTTGCGCGCCACCACGGTAAACGGCTCCGGATGCAGCGCGAACACCGCGCGCAGGTCGGCGAAGGCGCCGTCCTTCGCGAACTGCTGCTGGCCCTTGATCGCATAGAACTGCACGTCCGACTGCGCGATGCCGAATTCGATCTCGCCGGCGCGCAGCGCGTTGATGTTGAATACCGAGCCGCCGGTGGATTCCACCGAGCAGCGCAGCCCATGCTTGGCGCGATCGCGGTTGACGATGCGGCAGATCGCGCCGCCGGCCGGGTAGTACACGCCGGTCACCCCGCCGGTGCCGATCGTGATGAAGCGCTGCTGCTGCGCGATGGCCGAGGGCGCGGGCGCGGTGGCGAGCGCGGCGGCCAGCGCCGCCGCCACGGTCAGGTGCAATCGCATGTTCGTGTCTCCGTTCGGGTTCGTCGGAACTGCCTGGTGCCGCAAAGCTAGACGGGTCGGCGCCGGCGCGCAAGCGGCGCGCGCCCTCAAAGCCCGGCGCCGGCCAGCGCCGCGGCGAGCGCCTGCTGCAGCCGCTCGACCAGCAGCGTCAGCTCATGGTCCTCGATGACGAAGGGCGGGGCGAGCAGCACGTGGTCGCCCCGTTGGCCATCGATCGTGCCGCCCATCGGGTAGCACAGCAGTCCGGCCTCCATCGCCGCCGCCTTCACGCGCGCATGCAACCGCAGCGCCGGGTCGAACGGCGTCTTCGTGGCGCGGTCGCGCACCAGCTCCAGCGCGAGGAACAGCCCGCGGCCGCGCAGGTCGCCCACGTGCGGGTGGTCGCCGAAAGCCTGCGCCAGCAGCGCCCGCAGCTTCTCGCCCTGGACGCGGCAGCGCTCCACCAGGCGGTCGCGCGCCAGCACCCGCTGCACCGCCAGCGCCGCCGCGCAAGCGACCGGATGGCCGATGTAGGTGTGACCGTGCTGGAAAAACCCGCTGCCGGCGGCCAGCGCCGCGATAACCCGCTCCGAAACCAGCACCGCGCCGATCGGCTGGAAGCCCCCGCCCAGCCCCTTGGCGATGGCGATCAAATCCGGCACCACGCCTTCCTGCTCGCACGCGTACAGCGTGCCGGTGCGCCCCATGCCGCACATGACCTCGTCGAGGATCATCAGGATGCCGTGGCGGTCGCACAGCTCGCGCACGCGGCGGTAGTAGCCGGCCGGCGCGGTCAGGCAGCCGGAGGTGGCACCGCCGACGGTCTCGGCGACGAAGGCGATCACGCGCTCGGGGCCGATGCGTGCGATCGCCGCCTCGATTTCCGCCACCAGCCGCGCGCAGTAGTCGGCCTCGCTCTCGCCGGCGCGCCGCTCGCGGTACTCATAGATCGGGCTGACGTGCTCGACGTCGATCAGCAGCGGCGCGAACTGCGCGCGCCGCCAGGCGTTGCCGCCGACGGCCAGCGCGCCCAGCGTGTTGCCGTGGTACGAGTTGCGGCGGGCGATGAACTTCGCCCGCGCCGGCTGCCCGATTTCGACGAAATACTGCCGCGCCAGCTTCAGCGCAGCCTCCATCGCCTCCGAGCCGCCGCTGACCAGATAGACATGCGAAAAACCGCGGGGCGCGCCCGCGATCAACGCCTCGGCCAGCTCTTCGGCCACCGGCGTTGAAAAGAAGCTCGTGTGCGCGTAAGCGAGGCGGTCGATCTGTGCGTGCATCGCCGCCAGCACGTCCGGATGCTGATGGCCGAGGCAGGAGACGGCCGCGCCGCCGCTGGCGTCCAGATACGATTTGCCGCTGGCGTCGATCAAGAAACAGCCGCGGCCGGAGACCGCGAGCGGATACTGGCCGCGCAGCGAGCGGTGCAGGATGTGCGATTCGGCTTTCATCGGCGCGCTCCGGGAAAACGGCCGGCATTATCCTCGCGCGCCGGCGCTATCCTTCGCACGGCGCGCGGTGAGAGGACGATGAAGGCTTTGCTGATTGCGATCGCCGGTCTGTGCGCGGCGACCGCCGCCGACGCGATGGTCGAGGGGCGGACCGCGCAGGACCGTCCGTTCGTCTCTGGCGGCGTGGATGCCGGCGAACTGGCGGACCTGCGCGCCAAGCAGCCGTTTTTCAATCTCACGCTGCTGACGGTGGCGCGCTCCGGTGCGCACCTGGCCGGGGTGCAGGTGCGGATCGTCGACGCGGGTGGCAAGCCCGTGCTCGAAACCGAGATGGACGGCCCGCTGCTGCTGGTGGACCTGCTGCCCGGCAGCTACCGGCTGGAAGCGACCCACGAAAGCGAGACGCAGCGGCGCGCATTGTCGGTGCAGACCGGCCGGCCGCAGCGCCTGACGCTGTATTTCAGGTCGGATGCCCAGGTGTCGCCGGACCTGAAGCGTTGAACCCGCGCCGCCGCGCCTTACTCGCCCTCCTGCCGGCGCTGCCTGGCGTGGCGGGGGCGCAGGAGCCCGATTTCGCCTTCGCGGTGCTGGGCGACACGCCGTACAGCGCGGCGGAGGAGGCGGCGCTGGCGGCGCTGCTTGCGGTCATCAACGCCGACCAGACGTTGCGCTTCGCCGTGCACGTGGGCGACCTGAAGGCGAGCGACGAGCGCTGCGACGACCGCCTGCTGGCGCAGCGCCTGGCCCTGCTCGACCGGCTGGCGCTGCCGTGGCTGTTTACCCCCGGCGACAACGACTGGGCCGATTGTCACGACGGCGCGGCCGGCCGCTTCCATCCGCTGGAGCGCCTGCAGCGCCTGCGCGCACTTGCCTACCCGCGGCCTGACCGTAGCCGGGGACCGCGGCCGCTG
>JANWUU010000097.1 GCA_025057735.1 Burkholderiaceae bacterium | reverse complement strand
CCCCCCGAAGCTCGACGTCGGCGCTGCCCATGTAGGCCTCCAGCACCTGCGGATCGCGCGACACCGCCCCGTATGGCCCCTCGGCGATGACCTGACCGCGCGCCAGCACGGTGATCGTGTCGGCGATCGACTGCACCACGTTCATGTTGTGCTCGACCATCAACACGGTGCGGTTGGCGGCCACCTTCTTGATCAGTTGCGTGACGCGCTCGACGTCCTCATGGCCCATGCCTTGGGTCGGCTCGTCCAGCAGCATCAGCTCGGGCTCCATCGCCAGCGTGGTGGCGATCTCCAGCGCCCGCTTGCGGCCGTAGGGCAGTTCGACGGTGACGTGGTGGGCGAACTCGCGCAGGCCGACCACGTCCAGCAGCGCCAGCGCACGCTCGTTGAGCGCATCGAGGGTGCGCTCCGATTTCCAGAAATGGAACGACGTGCCGAGTGTGCGTTACAGCCCGACGCGCACGTTCTCGAGCACCGTCAGGTGCGGGAAGGTGGCCGAGATCTGGAACGAGCGGATGATGCCGCGGCGTGCGATCTGCGCCGGCTTTTCGCGCGTGATGTCGATCCCGTTGAACAGGATCTGGCCGGAGGTCGGCGTCAGGAATTTGGTGAGCAGGTTGAAGACCGTCGTCTTGCCGGCGCCGTTCGGACCGATCAACGCGTGGATCTGGCCACGGCGCACGCGCAGGCTCACATCGTTGACGGCGACGAAGCCCTTGAACTCTTTGACCAAGTGCCGCGTCTCGAGAATGATGTCCTGGGCGCTCATCGTAAGCGGCTGCGCCGTCTCCTCCCGTGGCCGGCGATTATTGCGGAAGCCTCCGCCGGCAGCAACGCAGACGCGCGCGCGTCGTGTCGGCCGCGCATCAGCCGCGCGCGCCCGCGCGCTGCGCCGCCTGCCAGCCGAGTTCGGCCAGACCGCGTGCGCGAGCGCCCGCCGCCAGCGCGTTGTCGGAGCTGGCGATGCCTTCCAGCGCGCGCTTGTAGACGCCTTGCAGGATGGCGGCGATACGGAACAGGTTGTAGGCGAGGTAGAAGTCCCAGTGCTCGATGCCGCGGCGGCCGGTGCGCTCGCAGTAGCGGCGGATGTATTCGGCTTCGGTCGGGATGCCCAGCGCCGCCAGGTCGAGCCCCGCGATACCCCGGAACTGACCGGGCGGAATGTGCCAGCTCATGCAGTGATAGGAGAAATCCGCCAGCGGATGGCCGAGGGTGGACAGCTCCCAGTCGAGCACGGCGACGATCCGCGGCTCCTGCGGATGGAACACGAGGTTGTCGAGCCGGTAATCGCCGTGGACGATCGCGGTTTCATCGCCCGGCGGGATGTGCAGCGGCAGCCATTCGATCAGCCGGTCCATCGCCGCGATCGTTTCGGTGGCCGACGCCTGGTATTGCTTCGTCCAGCGGCCGATCTGGCGCGCGAAGTAGTTGCCGGCCTTGCCGAAATCCGCGAGGCCGGCCGCGGCGACGTCCACCGAGTGCAGGCGCGCGATGACGCGGTTCATCTCGTCGTAGATCGCGGCGCGCTCGGCCGGGCTCATGCCGGGCAGCGCCTGATCCCAAAGGATGCGCCCCTCGACGTGCTGCATCACGTAAAAGGCGCGGCCGATGACGCTTTCGTCCTCCACCAGCAGCAGCACCTCCGGCACCGGGATGCCCTGGCTGGCCAGCGCGCGCATGACGCGGAACTCGCGTTCGATGGCGTGCGCCGACGGCAGCAGCTTGGCCACCGGTCCGGGCTTGCTGCGCATCACGTAACGCCGTTGCGGCGTCTGCAGCAGGTAGGTCGGGTTCGACTGCCCCCCTTGGTACTGCTTGACCACCAGCGGTCCGGCAAAGCCAGGCAGGTGCCGCCGCAGATATTCGTGCAGGCGGTCGAGGTCGAAGCGGTGCCGTTCGGTGACGTCCTGTAACTGGCTCATCGTCGTTCACTCCGCGCGGCGCGCCCGCGCGCGCACCGACTGGTAGCGCGCGTACAGCAATTCCATGGTCGAGGCGCGCGTGTTCGCGTGCAGTACGTCGAGCGGGCAGAAGTTCAGGACACGCAGGATGTTGTGCCCGCCGCCGACATCGATCACGTTCAGGCAGCCCGGTGCCTGCTCCAGCCCCCCGAGGAACAGATGCTGCCCGGTCAGCAGCCAGGAGATCAGCGCGCGGTTGACGCCACCGTGCAGGACCAGCAGGGCCGTATCCCAGTGCGGATCGTCGAGCAGGCGCTGCAGGGCCGGAATAGTGCGCGCGAACAGCTCGCCGATGGTCTCGCCGCCCAGGAACCGCGTTTGCATCGGGACGGCCCCGCGGAAGGCCGTCAGGAAGGCATCGCGCAGTTCGGCTTCCGGAATGGCGGCCAGACGGCCGCCGCGGATCTCCTGCAGTTCGGGCCACGCTTCCACCGGCACCTGGACGCCGGCGGCGGCCGTCGCGTACTCCGCGGTCATGCGCGTGCGCAGCAGGCCGCTGCAGATCACTCGATCGACCCTGACCCGGGCCTGGGCCAGCACCTCGCCGGCGGCGCGCGCCTGCGCGATGCCTGCGGCGGTTAGCGGTACATGGTCCGGATGGAGGATGCGCCCGGAATCCTCGAAGTACTCGACCGCCCCGTGGCGCATCAGCAGCAGACGTCTTCGTTCGTGCATGACGGGCGCAGTCTACCGGCCGTTGCCCTGACGCCATGGCGCCGCCGTGCAACGCCGGGAAAGCGGCGAGGGGAACCCCGTTTTTCGCGCGCTGCGTTCGGCAGGGGCTGGGAAGAATTCGGCACGGTCCATCCCGCCTTCCCAGCACGCCTTACGTCCGATGCGCCGCTCAAGAACCAAGACGGCTCTGCGCGCCATGGTGGCCGCGGTCGCCTGTTGTTTCACCTCGCCCGCCAGCGCGCTCGGGCTCGGCGCCCCCGAACTGGCGAGCCACCTCGGCCAGCTGCTGGCGCTGCGCGTGCCGCTCAC
>JANWUU010000031.1 GCA_025057735.1 Burkholderiaceae bacterium | reverse complement strand
ACGATGTTCTGCGTCGGGTCCTTGATGTCGCAGGTCTTGCAGTGCACGCAGTTCTGGAAGTTGATCTGCAGGCGGTCGGATCCGTCCTCGGCTTTCACGTACTCGTAAACACCGGCCGGGCAGTAGCGGCTTTCGGGGCCGGCGTAGCGGGCGAGGTTGACCGCCACGGGCACGGCGGGATCCTTCAGCCTCAGGTGCGCCGGCTGGTTCTCCTCGTGGTTGGTATTGGACAGAAACACCGAGGAGAGGCGATCGAAGGTGATCTTGCCGTCGGGTTTCGGATACTCGATCGGCGTGCACTCGGCGGCCGGTTTCAGCTTGGCGTGATCCGGCACCGAGCGGTGCAGCGTCCACGGCGCGCGGCCGCGCAGCAGCACCTGATCGATGCCGAACATCAGCGTGCCGACGTACAGCCCCTTGTCCATCCACGGCTTGAAGTTGCGCGTCAAATGCAGCTCTTCCTTGAGCCACGAGGCCTCGAAGGCGGCTGGATAGTCCTGCAGCTCGTCGCCGCTGCGACCGGCCGCGAGCGCCTCGAAGGCCGCCTCGGCGGCCAGCATGCCGGTCTTGATCGCCGCGTGAGAGCCCTTGATGCGTGCGGCGTTCAGGAAGCCGGCGTCGTCGCCGATGAGGGCGCCGCCCGGAAAGACGAGCTTCGGCAGGCTTTGCAGGCCGCCGGCTGCAATGGCGCGCGCTCCATAGGCGACGCGCTTGCCGCCTTCCAGAAACGGGCGGATTGCCGGATGCGTCTTGTAGCGCTGGAACTCCTCGAACGGCGACAGATACGGATTGGCATAACCCAGGCCCACCACGAATCCGATGGCGACCTGGTTGTTCTCGGCGTGGTAAAGAAACGAGCCGCCGTAGGTCTTCGCATCGAGCGGCCAGCCGGCGGTGTGGATCACCAGCCCCGGCTGATGCTTCGCCGGATCGATGTCCCACAGCTCCTTGATGCCGATGCCGTAGGTCTGCGGATCGCGCCCGGCGTCCAGACGAAAGCGCTCGATCAAGCGCCGGCCCAGATGCCCGCGGCATCCCTCGGCGAACAGGGTGTAGCGGCCCAGGAGTTCCACACCCGGCTGGAAGTTTTCGGTCGGTTTGCCGTCGCGCCCGATTCCCAGGTCGCCGGTGAGCACGCCGCGCACCGCGCCGTTGTCGTCGTAAAGCACATCGGCGGCGGCGAAACCGGGAAAGAGCTCCACCCCAAGCGCCTCGGCCTGCTTGCCTAGCCAGCGCACCACGTTGCCCAGGCTCACGACGTAGTTGCCCTCGTTGCGGAAACAGGCCGGCAGCATCCAGTGCGGGGTGCGAAAGGCGCGTTCGCGCGTCAGAAACAGGAAGCGGTCCTCGGTGACCGGGGTATTCAGCGGCGCCCCGCGCGCCTGCCAGTCGGGGAACAGCTCCGTCAAGGCGCGCGGATCCATGACGGCACCGGACAGGATGTGGGCACCGATTTCCGAACCCTTTTCGAGCACGCAAACGCTGATCTCGCGGTTGCGCTGCTGCGCGAGCTGCTTGAGCCGGATCGCCGCCGCCAGACCGGCCGGTCCGGCCCCGACGACCACGACGTCGTACGACATCGATTCGCGCTGAACGTCCGGCATGCTGCGTCTCCCGCGGGCCCTTGTCGTTGTGCCGGGCGCGATTCTAGTGTGCGATGATCGCGGCGCCGAACGGAGAGGGCGATGCGGACCAATCTGAAAGAAAAGATCGCGCTGGTGACGGGCGCCTCCAGCGGCCTGGGCGCGCAGTTCGCCCGCGTGCTGGCGGCCAACGGCGCACTCGCCGTGCTGGCGGCGCGGCGGGTGGAGCGCCTCAAGGACCTGCGGGCGGAAATCGAGTCGCGCGGCGGCGCCGCCCATGTGGTCCCGATGGACGTGGCCGATCCGCAGTCGATCGCGGCGGCCGTGGCGCACGTGGAAAAGGACGTCGGCCCGATCGACATCCTGGTCAACAACGCCGGGGTATCGACCACGCAGCGGCTCACCGAGGTCACGCCGGTCGACTTCGATTACGTGTTTGGCACCAACGTGCGCGGCGCTTTCTTCGTCGCACAGGAGGTGGCCAGGCGCATGATCGCGCGGGCCAAGGAGCAGCAGGATTTCCGCGGCCGCATCGTGAACATCGCCTCCGTGGCCGGGCTGCGCGTGCTGGCGCAGATCGGCGTGTACTGCATGAGCAAGGCGGCGGTGGTGCAGATGACGCGCGCGCAGGCGCTGGAATGGGGTCGTTACGGCATCAACGTCAACGCGATCTGCCCCGGCTACATCCGCACCGAGATCAACGACGACTACTGGGACACCGACGGCGGCCGCAAGCTGATGCAGATGCTGCCGCGCAAGCGGGTGGGCCGCGCCGAGGACCTGGACGCGGTGCTGCTGATGCTGGTGGCCGACGAGTCCCAGTTTGTCAACGGCGCGATCATCGCCGCCGACGATGGCCTGTCCGTAACCTGACGCGCGCGGCCCGGCCGCACCCGCGCCGCATGGCGGCGGACCGGCGAACGGGCGGCGTCCGTAATCGAATCGCGAGCCGCAACGATGAAGGACTTTGTCTGCGAGGTGCCGCTGCGCTGGGGCGACATGGACGCGATGGCGCACCTGAACAACACCGTCTATTTCCGGCTGATGGAGGAGGCGCGCATCCAGTGGTTCCAGACGCTCGGCTTCTCCACCCTGCCGGCCGGCGAGGCGCCGATCCTGGCGCACGTGTCCTGCGACTTCCTGCGCGCGATGACCTACCCGGGCACCGCGCGGGTGCGGCAGACGGTCACGCGGCTCGGCAACGCGAGCGTCGAAATGGCTCTGACGATCGAGCGCACCGACGAGCCCGGCCAATGCTACGCGCGCGGCCGCGCAGTGATCGTCTGGTTCGACTATCGCGCGAACCGCTCCGCACCGTGGCCGGAGCATGTGCGGCGCGCGCTTGCCTAGAATGCCCGCGCGCCAAACGTCAACGCAGAGAGGGCGTCATGAACAAGGTGTATCCGTCGGCGGCGGCCGCCCTGGCCGACGTGGTCCGCGACGGGCAGACGGTCGCCGTCGGCGGATTCGGCTTGTGCGGCATTCCGGAGGCGCTGATCGCCGCCCTGCGCGATACCGGCGTGAAGAACCTGACTTGTGTCAGCAACAACGCCGGCGTGGACGACTTCGGGCTGGGGATGCTGCTGAAGACGCGCCAGATCCGCAAGATGATTTCCTCGTACGTCGGCGAGAACAAGGAATTCGAGCGGCAGTTTCTGGCCGGCGAACTCGAGCTCGAGTTCACGCCGCAGGGCACGCTCGCCGAACGCATGCGCGCCGGGGGCGCCGGCATTCCGGCCTTCTACACGCCGACCGGGGTGGGCACCGTCGTCGCCGAAGGCAAAGAGGTGCGCGAGTTCGACGGGCGCCGCTACGTGCTGGAACGCGGGATTCGTGCCGACGTCGGGCTGGTCAAGGCGTGGAAGGCCGACCGGCAGGGCAACCTCGTCTACCGCCGAACGGCGCGCAACTTCAATCCAGTGGTGGCGATGTGCGGCCGCATCACGATCGCCGAGGTGGAAGAGCTGGTCGAGGTCGGCGAGATCGATCCGGATCACGTGCATACGCCGGGCATTTTCGTCAAACGCATCGTCGTCAACGCGCGGCCCGAGAAACGCATC
>JANWUU010000346.1 GCA_025057735.1 Burkholderiaceae bacterium | reverse complement strand
GCGGCGGGGCGGTGGAGGTCTGCGCCGGCATCGTGGCCGGCGCCGCGGGCACCGGGACCGCATCGGCCGCGGCCGGCTCGGCTCTTTTCTGCTCGGTCGCAGGCGGCGCGCCGAGCATCGACGGCCGGCCCTGGTAACGCTGCCAGCTGTCCCACAGCAGCAGCAGCGACATCGCGAAGATGATCCACAGGATCGTGCGTTGGATCTCCATGGGCGGCTTTCGACAGGTCAGGCGCGGCGATGCGCGCTCGCACCGCAGGCGCAACGCCAATGGAACCGCTCCGGCACCGGATCGACGCCGCCGGCCCCCCACGGATGGCAGCGCGCCAGGCGCCTCGCCGTCAGCCAGCAGCCGGCCAGCGCCCCATGCCGCTCGATCGCCTCGCGCGCGTATTCCGAGCAGGTTGGCCAGTAGCGGCAGCTGCCGCCGATCCAGGGCGAGAGGAAAAACCGGTAGGCGCGCAGCAGCGCGAGCAGCAGGCGGCGCGGTATCGCGGTCATCGTTCGCCTTCGTGTGCAAGCCGGGCGAGCAGTCGTGTCAGCAGCACATCCGCCTCGGCCCGCAGGGCACGCTTGACCGCGCGGCGACCGCCCGCGGGCAACGGTGCCGACAGGCGCAACAGGACGTCGATCGGCTGGCGCGCCACGGCCGCCAGTTGCGGCAGCGCGTGCCGCGCCGCCTCGCGCAGGATGCGCTTGACCAACACGCGGTCGACGGCGCGCCGCGCGAAGCGCCGCCCGACCGTAAAGCCGAAGCGTACCGGTGCCACTGCTCCTCCGCCGCGCCCGAAGCGCGCCACCAATGCCAGCCAGCGCCCGCTCGCGCGCCATGACCCGCCGCGCGACAGGGCGGCGAACTCGGCCGCCTGCTGCAGCCGCGCGGCGCGCGCGAACCGATATCGCTGCCGTGCCGCGCTCAGACGGCGAGGCGTTTCCGACCCTTGGCGCGGCGCGCGTTCAGGACCGCGCGACCGCCGCGCGACCGCATGCGGACGAGGAAGCCGTGCGTGCGCTTGCGTTTGACGACGGACGGCTGGTAGGTGCGTTTGGTGGCCATCGTAGATCCCAAGCAAGATCCGCGCCTCTGCTCGAGCGCGGCGCAGCGAAAAGCCGTTTATTAGACGCGACATCGCCGCGGGCCGTCAAACGGCGTGACGGTTGGCGCCCTGCGCCGGTTATTCACCGCTTGTTCACAGGTTGTCCAGCGGGGAAAAATTTTTTTGCCGCCCGAGTCCGCACCGCTTCGCTTCGTAAGCGCACGCTATCGGAAAATTCACTGTCAAATCGATCTTACCCAACGCCCTCTCGTTGAGCGCGCTGTGGATAACCGCGGGGGCGCCCGACTAGAATCGCGGCCTTCGCGCGCCAGCGGGGCGGCATCTGCCCGCAACCCACAACCGCAGCGCGCGGGCGGGACGAACGACAACGACAGCGCGCGCCGCCTGGGTTCGGCGCCGCGACCGCTGAGAGGGTGGAAGACCGCGAATGCAACAGCTCTGGACCGATTGCTCGCGCCTTCTGGAGCGCGAACTGACGCCGCAGCAGTACGCCGCCTGGATCAAGCCCTTGCGTGCCATCGATTACGACGCCACCACGGGGCGCCTGCGCATCGGCGCCCCCAACCGCATGAAGCTGGAGACGATCCGCGCGCAGTTTGCCGCCCGCATCCAGGCCGCGGCCGCCAATGTCGCGCAGCGCCCGGTGGCGGTCGAGTTCGAGCTGGAGACCGCCGAGCAGACGGTGGTGAACGCCGCGAACAGCGCCGTACCGGCGGAAGCGCCGGTGGCCCCGGCGCTAGAGCGAGCGCGCCTCAACCCCCTGCTGTCTTTCGAGAGCTTCGTCACCGGCAAGGCCAACCAGCTGGCGCGCGCCGCCGCGCTGCAGGTGTGCGAGAACCCGGGCGGCTCGTACAACCCGCTGTTCCTGTACGGCGGGGTGGGCCTTGGCAAGACCCACCTAGTGCATGCCGTCGGCAACGGCCTGCTGGCGCGCCGGCCGGCGGCGCGCGTGCGGTACATCCATGCCGAGCAGTACGTCAGCGACGTCGTGCGCGCCTACCAGAAAAAGGCCTTCGACGACTTCAAGCGCTACTACCATTCGCTCGATCTGCTGCTGATCGACGACATCCAGTTCTTCGCCGGCAAGAGCCGCACCCAGGAGGAGTTTTTCTACGCCTTCGAGGCGCTGGTGGCCGGGCGGCGCCAGATCATCATCACGTCGGATACCTACCCGAAGGAGCTGAAGGACATCGAGGATCGCCTGGTGTCGCGCTTCTCCTCCGGGCTGACGGTGGCGATCGAGCCGCCGGAACTGGAGATGCGGGTGGCGATCCTGCTGAAGAAGGCGGAGCTGGAACGCGTCGCCTTGGCCGAGGACGTCGCCTTTTTCATCGCCAAGAATTTGCGCAGCAACGTACGCGAGCTGGAGGGAGCGCTGCGCAAGGTGATCGCCTTCTCGCAGTTCCACGCGCGCCCGATCACGGTCGACCTGGCGCGCGAAGCCCTGAAAGACCTGTTGTCCTCCGGCGTCGGCCAGATCACGGTCGACCTGATCCAGAAGACGGTGGCCGATTTTTACAAGATCAAGGTCGCCGACATGTTCAGCAAGCGGCGTCCGTCGAACATCGCGCTGCCGCGCCAGGTCGCCATGTATCTGGCCAAGGAGCTGACGCAAAAGAGCTTGCCGGAGATCGGC
>JANWUU010000294.1 GCA_025057735.1 Burkholderiaceae bacterium | reverse complement strand
ACGTGCGTTCTCCTGCGCGGCCTGACGGTGCAGCCCGAACCCGGCAGAAAGCGCCGCCGTGCCCGCCAGCAGCAGAACGACGATGACCGCAACCGCACGGAGCGCGCAGCGGCGCGCGGCCAGCGAGGCAACGGAAGGCGCGGCAGGCATCACGACGCGGCCTCGAGAAAGCGCAGACAGAAGGCGAACGGCTGCGGTTGGGCGACGTCACCCTCGGCGCGCAGCGGCTCGCGCTCGACCGCAAACGGTGCGCGCAGCGCATGCACGGCCGCCTTGGGCTGCGCCGCCAGACGGCGGTGCAGCCGCCGCCCCTCCTCGACCACCTCCGGCCGCGGCGCGGCGGCCGAGGAATGGCCCGCGATTCGCAGCAGGGCCTTCGTATCCGCCGCGCCCGCGGCTCCACACGCCGCAGCCTGTTCGGCCGTGGGCGGCTGCGTCCACTCGATCTCGTCGAGGCGCAGCGTGCGCAGGTCCGCGATCTGGGCGGCCAGCAGACGAAAGGCGTCGGCCATCTCGAGCGCCCGCGTTTCCGTCAACCGACCATGGAGAGCGAGCGCAGCCGCGAGCGTCTTCGGCGGCACGTTCGCCCGCTGCAGCACGGCCATGGCCTGCGCGACCTCCGCTTGCGCGCGCTGTTTGTCCAATGCGAGGCCGGCACGCTGCTGGTGCAGGCCGACTGCCGCTTGCACGAGCATCGCACCGGCCACCGCGAGCGCGCCGCCGGCCACTGCGGAGCCGCTGACCAGCATGCGCGCGAACCGGCGCGCGCGGCGCACCGCCAGCAGCGCCGGCGGCGCAAGCTGCATGCGCGGCTGCCGTCGGGCCATCAGCGCGAAGACGGCGGCAGCGCCCTGCTCACCCGGATCGGGCAGCCCGGATAGCCGCGGCGCCGGCTGCCAGCGCAGTGCGCCTCGCGCTAGCGACGGCGGGAATTGCTCCGGCGGCAACCCCCAGTTCCACGCGGGGATGGCCTCGTCGGGCGCGAGCCAGCGCGCGTTGCGCAGATACTGCACTGTGCGTTCCAGTTCGCGCGCCTGGTCCAGCCGCTCCTCGCCATCGATCGCTTCGGCCACCAAGCGGGAGACGACCGGCAGACCGCCGGCCAACAGGATGTGGCGCACGCCGCTCGGCGTGCGCAACACGACCAACCCGCGGGCGACGGCCATCCGCGCCTGTTTCAGCCACCAGGCCGCCGCCAAAGCCGTGGTCCATACGCCGACGACTTCCTGACCGGAGGCGGCCCATTCTTCCAGCAACTGTTGCAGCGTGGCCGCGGGAAGCGACACCAGCACGTGCGTCCACCCATGCGGCTGGTGCGGGCCCGACAGCGGAAGCGCGGCTCGAAACGGCGTGTCGGCGCATTCGTGCGCGAGGCGGCGCTCGAGCAGCAGGTGCCGGTCGCGCCAGCCCGCCGGCGGCACCTGCACCGGCGTGCAGGCCTCTTCGGCGAAGTCGGCGACGATCACGCAGGGGGCGCCGCGGCGCTCGCCGCTGACAGCCAGTGCCCCCGCCGCGCTGACGTAGACGACCTGGACGCCCATGACCCACCTACTTGTTTACCCGGCCCACGGCGTCGTACACGGGGCCCAGCACGGCGCTCAGCACCCAGGCGAGCAGCAGGCCCAGGATCAGCGTCAGCGTCGGCTCGATCTTCGCCTGCATGCGCGCCACCGACTCGTCGACGTCGCGGTTGAAAAAATAGGTCACATGCGTGAGCGCGCCGTCCAGATCGCCGGACCGCTCGCCCACGCGTAGCATGCGGACGAGCAGCGGAGGAAACACGGCGATGGCGGCGAACGCCTCGCCGATGCCGGCACCGCTGCCGATCATGGCGCGGGCATGCGCGACGGTCTGCCGCAGCCACAGGTTGGCGAGCGCCGCCTCGGCCTGACGCATCCCCTCCAGCAGCGGCACACCGGCTTGGTACATCAAGCTCAGGGTCGAGGCGAAGCGCGCCAGTTCGATTTTCTGCACGATGGGGCCGGCCACCGGCAGCTTCAGCACCGCCGCATGCCAGCGCAGCCGCAGCGCGGGCGTGCGGCGCACCGCAGCCTGCGCGGCAAGGACCACCGCGATGGGCAGCCCGAAGATCAGGTACCCGTAGCGCACGAAGGCATCCGAGGTGGCGATCAGCAGCCGCGTCTGCCAGGGCAGCTGCTGCCCCATCATCTGCAGGAACTGCACCAGCTGCGGCACGAGGAAGACCATCAGGAACGTCACCGCGCCGCTGACGACCACGGCGACGAAAGCCGGGTAACTGACGGCCTTGCGGACCTTCGTGGCCAGCTCGTCGCGCCACTTCAGCATCTGCACGATGCGCTCCAGCACGACCGTCAGGTTGCCGCTCGCCTCGCCGGCACGCAGCAGGCCCAGTGTTTGCTCGTCGCACAACGCCCGCTGCTCGCCGAGCGCCTCCGACAGCGGCGCGCCGCTTTCGATCCGGTGCACCAGCGCGCCGGTGGCATGCGCCAACGGCGACCCCGGTGCGGCCGATGCGCCGATGTCGGCCAGCGCCTCGACCACCGGCACCCCGGCTTTCAGCAGCGTCAGCAGCTGGCTGTAGAAGTCGATACGGTCCCGCAGGCCGATGCCGCGCGCGCGCCACCGCAACAGGCGGTCGTGCGCGACCTGGCGCACCCTCACCGGGTGAAGGTTCAGCTTCTGCAGACGCGCCTGCAGGTCCGCCTCGTTCAAGGCGGACATCGCGCCCTGAAAGACGCGCCCGTCGGCGGCCACCGCGCGGTACTGGTAGTGGATCATGCGTCCGCCTCGCCGAGGTCGACGACCCGCCAGCACTCCTCGAAGGTAGTCTCGCCGGCGGCCACCCGGCGCAGGGCGTCGATGGCGAGCGTCTCGAACCCCTGGCTGACCGCATAGCGCGCGATCTCGCCGAGCGGCGCGCGGCGCGCGATCATGTCGTCGATGGTCTGGTCGAACCGCACCAGTTCCATCAGGGCCACCCGGCCACGGTACCCGCGGTAGCCGCACTTCTCGCAGCCGACGGCGCGGTGGGGGGCAGGGTCCGGAAAGCGGGACAAAAGCGCGCGCTCGGCAGCGTCCGGGAAATACGGCTGCCGGCAGTGCTCGCAGAGGCGCCGCACGAGGCGTTG
>JANWUU010000277.1 GCA_025057735.1 Burkholderiaceae bacterium | reverse complement strand
GTTCTGGCGGCGGTGTTCGACACGCTGGGCATCGTCGAGATGCAAACGGCCCGCGGGGCGCTGCGGGTGGGACTGCTTTACGACCTGCTCGGCCGCCGCGAGGACCGCGACGTGCGCGACGCCAGTGTGGAGCGGCTGCAGACCCGCTTCGGCGTCGATCGTGCGCAGGCGGCGCGCGTGGCGGCGGTGGCGCGGTCGCTGCACGCGGCGCTGACGCAAGGCGGCGATGCGGACGCCGCCAAGCGTTTGGCCTGGGCGGCCGCGCTGCATGAGGTGGGCTTTGCGATTTCGCACGACGATTATCACAAGCACGGCGCCTACCTGCTGACGCACGCCGAGCTGCCGGGTTTCTCCACCGCCGACCAGCAGCGCCTGGCGCAGCTCGTGCTTGGGCAGCGCGGCAACCTCAAGACGGTAGCCGCCGCGCTGGAAGGCGAGGACCGCGGGGCGGCGGTCTTCGCGTTGCGTCTGGCGGTGATCTTCTGCCACGCGCGCCGAGACGTCGCCCTGCCGCGCTGGGAGCTGCGCCGCACCCGGCACGGGGTCGAGCTGGCGCTCGCCGCCGACTGGCTGGCGGCGCATCCGCTGACGCACCACCTGCTCGAAGAGGAGGCCGAGCACTGGGAGCGCGCCGGCCTGCGCCTGGCGCTGCGCGAGCTGCCGTAAGCGGCGCCCGGCTCAGAGCAAGTCGGGATTGATTACCGCGCGCAGCACCACGTTCAGCGCACCGTTGCGCTCGCGCGCCTGCAGCCACCACACGCCCGATTTTTTCACCGTCCAGGGCAGCGCCTTGCCAGCCAGCAGCAGGCTCGCCACCTGGCCGAGCGTGGGCTGATGCCCGACGACGACGATGGTGGCGCGCGCATTCGGCCAGTCGAGCGCCTGCAGGACTTCCTGCGGGCCGGCCTCCGGCGCCAGTGCCTCCACCGTCTTGACCTTGCGCCGCGACAGCTCGGCGAGCGCCTGCGCGGTCTGTTGCGCGCGCAGCGCCGGGCTGACATAGATGCGCGCCGAATCCGGCAGATGCGCGTGCAGCCACTGCGCGGTACGGCGCGCCTGCTTCTCTCCCTTGGCCGTCAGTTGGCGGCCGAGGTCGGGCTCGCCGGGCTCCGCCTCGGCGTGCCGCCACAGCAGCAGCTCCATTTTGTCGCTCATGCGGCGCCGGTGTCGGCCGCCAGCTCGCGCAGCAGGCGCTGCTGCGCGGAGCAGCCGGAAGCCTTGCGCGGCGGCTGGTAGGTGCCGTCGGGCAGCAGCAACCAGGCGTCGGTGTCGTCCTCGAGATAGGGCTGCAGACCCTCCTCCAGCACGCGCCGCTTCAGTTTTGGATCGAGTACCGGCCAGGCCACCTCGATTCGCCGGAACAGGTTACGCCCCATCCAGTCGGCACTCGCCAGGTAAACGTCGTCAGCGCCGTCGTTGCGGAAGTAATAGATGCGGTGATGCTCGAGGAAGCGGCCGACGATCGAGCGCACGGTGATGTTTTCGGACAACCCCTTGACGCCCGGCCGCAGCGTGCAGGCCCCGCGCACGATCAGATCGATGCGCACGCCGGCGGCAGAGGCAGCATACAGCGCCTCGATGGTCGTCTCGTCCACCAGCGCATTCATCTTGGCGATGATGCGGCCGACCTTGCCTGCCTTGGCCAGGCGCGCCTCGTGGTCGATCGCCGCCAGCACGCGCTTGTGCAGCGTGAACGGCGCGATCCACAGATGCCGCAGCCGCTCGATCTTGTTCAGGCTTGTCAGGTGCATGAACACGCGCTCGACGTCCGCGCAGATGCCCTCGTCGGCGGTCAGCATG
>JANWUU010000270.1 GCA_025057735.1 Burkholderiaceae bacterium | reverse complement strand
TGCTGCGGCCCGATCTGGGCGCCCACGAGTTTGCGGTCGGCCTGCACTGGAGCCGCCGCTTCGAGCACGATGGCGCCAACCGCTGGCTGCGCGAGATCGCCCTGCGGCTGTTTCGCCAGGCACCCGCCGGCCGCGCCGGTTGATGGAGGGATTCAGCGCCGGCCTTCGAGGACGGCCCGTGCTGCGGCGGCCAGCGGGTCGTACCGCGCCAGCTGCGCGGCATCGGGTACCACCCAGGTCGTCGTTGCCGCCGTGCCGCGGTCCTCGGGACGGTAGGCGAGCAGCGCGGCCTGCAGCTCGCGGCGTCGCTGCGCTGGCATATCGGCCGGCACCTGCCAGCCCGGGGTCAGGATCCAGTCCAGCAGCATCGTGCGCAAGGCGGTCAGACCGCGCAGCGGGGGCAGATCCGGAATCTGCGCCGAGGACACCACGATCGCATCGACCTCGCTGCGGGCCAGCCACACGGCCAGCGTCGAGGGATTGGGCGCCTCCACCACGGTGACGCGTCCGGACAGGCCGCTGGCGGCGATCCAGCGGCGCCCGATCAGCGTCAGGACCGACAGCGGGTCGCCGACGCCGATGCGCCGGCCCTCCCAGCGAGCCTCCGGTGGCAGCGTGGTGGCCAGCAGCACGTCACTGCGACGCGAGGACATCGCCAGCCACTGCGTCGTGCCTTCCTGCGCCAGCATTTGGCCGAGGTGCACGGGCACCAGCGTGAGATCCTGTGCGCGGCGGCGCACCGATTCGACCAGGGCGCGGAAGTTGGCAGCGCTGTACATTTCCACTGGCTGGCTGAGCGCCGCCGCCAGGTAAAGACGCAGCGGCTCCCACGTGTCCAGGAGCGCGCGCGGCGGAAGGTACGGCACCAGCGCCACCCGCAGCGGCGGATCGCGCGCCGCCTGCGCGCGCAACGATGCCGACACGGTACAGCCAAGACCCGCCAGCAACAGGCACCGCCGTTGCGCGAGCGCATGTCTCATCGCAGCCGCTCGCTCGTCTCGTCCAGCCAGGCGAGAAACTGTGCCACGTCCAGCGGCTTCGTGAAATAGCGGTCGAACCCCGATTCGGCGCCGCGCCGGCGGTCCGACGGCATCGCGTTGGCCGACAGCGCGACGATCGGCCGATCGCGCATCGTCGGCAGCGCGCGTAGCTGCCGGCACAGCGCGTGCCCATCCATGCCCGGCAGCGCGATGTCGATGACGGCGATATCGGGCGGCGCATCGAGCACCGCCTTGTAGGCGGTCACCGCATCGGCAAGTGCCAGCAGCCGGAACTGCGGCCGCAGCGCCAGCACCTCGGCCATCAACTGCACGTTGGAGGGATTGTCCTCGACGTAAAGCAGCACCCGCGGTGCGGTCGCGAGCGCCGGCCGCGCCGGCTGCGCCACAGGCGCCGGCACCGGCGCCGTCGTCCGCGCCGGCGCGCGCGGCAACGTGACGGTGAAGACGCTGCCCACCCCCGGCGTCGACTGGACGGCGATCGCGCCCCCCATCAGCTCCAGCAGCCGTTTGGCAATCACCAGTCCGATGCCCGTTCCCTCGATGCCGGTTTTCTCGACCCCGAGCCGGTTGAACGGCTCGAACAGCGAGGCGATTTGCTCGGCGTTCATGCCGATGCCGCTGTCGCGCACATGCACCCGCACCGTCCGTTCGTCGGCGTCGACGTCGATCTCGACGCTGCCGCCGGGCCGGTTGTACTTGGCGGCGTTGGACAGCAGATTGACGAACACCTGCTTGAGCCGCGTCGCGTCCGCCGCCACCGCCACACCCGACACCGCGCCGCTGCGGTCGAAGAGCGCGATCGCCTGCTTGTCGCGCAGCGGCTGCGTCAACTGCACGCACTCGGCGAGCAGCGGCGCCAGCGCGACCGCATCGACCGAGATGGCGATCGCGCCGGTCTCGATGCGCGACAGCTCCAGGACCTCGTTGATCAGTTCCAGCAGATGCCAGCCGGCGGCCTCAATCTGGGCGAGCGCCGGCGGCGCCTGCTCGCCCATGCGCAAGCGCAGGATTTGCGCAAAGCCGAGGATCGCGTTCAGCGGTGTTCGCAGCTCATGGCTCATGCGCGAGAGGAACTCGCTTTTTGCGCGGCTGGCACGTTCGGCCGCATCGCGCGCGGCGGCAAGCTGGGCCGTGCGCTCGGCGACGCGCGCGTCGAGCTGGTCAGTCAGGTCCTGCAAGGCACGCTTGGCTTCGACCAGCTCTGTGATGTCGGTCGCCGATACGATGACTGCGCGCGCTGCCGGCGTTACCTCCGGCGGTATCGGCAGCGCGTCCACCGACGTCCAGAGACGGCGACCGTCGGCGCGCACGATGCCGATCAGCTGTCCCCGAACGGCTTCGCCACTTCGCAGCGCCCGCACGCTCGGCAGCTCGGCTCTCGTCAGGGGACGTCCCTTCAGGTCGACGAACTGCAGGCCGACAGCCTGCGACCCGTTGCCGACTAGGCGCTCGCAGGGCGCGCCGAGCAGCGCCGCAGCGGCGGCATTGCATTCGAGCACGCGTCCGTGTTCGTCGATTACGCCGGTGGCAACACCCAGCGCCTCCATCAACACTCGGCGGTACTGTTCCTGCGCGCGCAGTTCCGCAATCCGCCCGTCCAGCACCTGTGCCATCCGGTTGAACGACCGGGTGAGCACGACGAGTTCCGGGTCCCCCCTTTCGGGCAGTGCCTCCTGCCGCTGGCCGTCGGCGATGCGGTCAGCACGCCGGGCCAGCGCTTCGAGCGGCCGCATGACCAGGCGCACCGCTGCTAGCTGCAGCAGCAGCGCAAGCGTCAGCCCCGTCAGCGCGACCAGCACGATGTCGCGCGCGATGCCGTCGCGCAGCGCCCCCGCATAGCGCGCGTCGATGCCGAAGCGCGCCACCGCCAGCACCTGGCCGCCGAGCGCGACGTCGTAGGAAAAATGGAAGGCGCCACGCGCCTCCTGCGGCGTCTCGGGCGTGGCGCCCTTGGCCGGTGTCGGCGTGATGCCGGCGGCAAGCGCCACATCGCCAGCGGCCGCCAGCGGCCGGCCAGAGCGCGGATCGCGCAGTTCCACGTAAGCAAACGCCTGCTCGCGCACCAGCGCCTCGAGCAACTCCTGCACGTTGGCCAGGTCGCGTTGCGCCAGCGGGGCGGCC
>JANWUU010000236.1 GCA_025057735.1 Burkholderiaceae bacterium | reverse complement strand
TCCGGCGCGCGCGCTTCCGCCCGCATCGCGAGGGCGACCGGCCGCGGGCGGCGATCGCGCTCGTGCCGGTGCGATTCGAACTGACTTGACGACGGACCAACCCACACGAACGATGAAAAAGACGAAATCCCCTCGCTGCCTTTGCTTCGCCTGGCGACCGCTCGCGGCCGCCGTCGCGGCCGCCACCGGCGCGGCCGCCGCCCAGACGGTGACGCCCGAGATCACCGTCACCGCCACGCGCGTGGAGCGTCCCGCCGACGAGGTGCCGGCGGCTGTCACGGTGCGCGACCGCGGCGAACTCGATGCGCGCTTCGTGGAGGACATCCGCGACCTGGCGCGCGAGGAGCCGGGCGTCTCGGTGCGGCGCGCGCCGGCGCGCTTCGGTCTGGCGCTGGCCTCCACCGGCCGCGCCGGCAACGAAGGCTTCAATATCCGCGGCATCGAGGGCAACCGCGTGCTGATCCTGGTCGACGGCGTGCGGGTGCCGAATGCCTTCTCCTTCGGTGCCAACAGCTTCGGTCGCGGCGATTACTTCGATCTGTCGCTCGCCTCGCGCGTGGAGATCCTGCGCGGCCCGGCCTCCGCCCTCTACGGCAGCGATGGTCTGGCCGGCGCGGTCAGTTTCACCACGCCGGATCCGGCCGATCTGCTCGCGCGCAGTCGCGGCGACCGCCATCTCGGCTGGCGCGTTGCCTATGACAGCGCCGACGAGGGATTCGCCAACACCCTGAGCGCGGCGGCGCGCGCCGGCAGCGTGGAGGCGATGCTGATGGCCACCTACCGCCGCGGCCACGAGGTGGACAATCAAGGCACCAACGACGCGCCGAATGCCACGCGCACGCGGCCGAATCCGCAGGATCTGGCGTCGTTTGCGGCGCTGTCGAAATTCGTCTGGAACGTCGCGCCCGGTAACCGCCTGCGGCTGACGGTGGAGGGGCTGCGCAGCAAGCTCGACACCGACGGACTGTCGGCCGTCGCGGTGCCGCCGCTGACGGCGACCTCCACGCTGGCACTGACAGCCGAGGACACGATTCGCCGCAGTCGCGCCAGTGTGGACCAGCGCGTCGAGCGGCTAACTTGGGGGCTCGCGGATTCCGCGCGCTGGGCCGTCTACGCGCAGCAGGCGCGCGACCGCCAGTGGGCCTTCGAGGACCGCAATACCGCTGCCGACCGCATCCGCGATACGCGCTACGAGGAAACCGGCTATGGCGCCACCGTTGAGCTGGACAAGCGGTTCGCGCTGGTGCTGCCGCAGCGGCTGGTCTACGGGCTGGATCTCGCCCGCACGCGCTACGACAACCTGCGCGACGGCACGGTACCGCCGGTGGGCGAGACGTTTCCGACCAAGGCGTTTCCGGCGACCGACTACACGCTGCTCGGCGTCTTTGCGCAGGACGAACTGCTGCTCGCCGACGGCCGCTTCGCGCTGATCCCGGCGCTGCGCTACGACCGCTTCAGCCTCAAGCCGCGGCGCGATGCGCTGTTCCCGGGCAGCGCGGTGTCGCTGTCCGACGGGGCGCTGTCGCCCAAACTGGCGCTGCAGTGGCTGCCGCAGGAGGGCGTCAACGTCTACCTGTACGCGGCGCGCGGCTTCCGCGCGCCCACCGCCGATCAGGTCAACAACGGCTTCACCAATCCGGTCTCCAACTACGCGTCGATCGGCAACCCGGACCTGAGGCCGGAGACCAGCCGCACCGTGGAGATCGGCGCCAAGCTGCGCGGCGAGCGCGGGCGGCTGACGGTGGCGGCGTTTGCCGGCCGCTATGAAGACTTCATCGAGCAGGTGCGGGTGCGCGGCTCCTTCACGCCCGCCGATCCGGCCATCTTCCAGTACGTGAACCTGCGCGACGTGCGCATCGAGGGCGCAGAGCTGCTCGGCGAGTGGAACCTGCTGCCCGGCTGGACGGTGAAGGGTTCGGCGGCCTGGGCGCAGGGCGAAGACCGAGCGAGCGGCGCGCCGCTCAATTCGATCAACCCGCTGCAGCTCTCGGCTGGCGTGGCGTGGCGGGCGCTGCCAAGCCTGCGCGCGACGCTGGACGTGCGGCATGCCGCGCGCAAGCGCGCCGGCGACGTCGACAACAGCAGCTTCACCGCGCCGGCCACGCAGTTCATTCCGCCGGCCTGGACGGTGGTCGATCTGGCGCTGGGCTGGCAGCCGCTCGCCTGGCTGTCGGTGCATGCCGGCGTCTTCAATCTGACCGACCGCAAGTACTGGGTCTGGACCGACGTGCGCGGACTGGCGTCGAACAGCGCGGTGGCCGACGCGTTCACGCAGCCCGGGCGCACCTATGCCGTCAACGTGAGCGCCGTTTTTTGACGGAGGAAGTCATGAGCACGACCGTCCTGACCGATCGCCCGCAGTCGCCGCGCGCGCTGCTGGCGGCTTTCCAGAGCCTGCGGCGCGAGCGCAAGCTGCGCCACCGCGATGCCGCCGAGGCGCTCGGCGTCACCGAGGCGGAAGCGATCGCCGCCGCCGTCGGCGCGCGCGAGGCGCTGACGGCCACGCGGCTCGCCGGTCCCTGGCCGCAGATGTTCGAGCAGCTGCCCGCGCTCGGGGAGGTGATGGCGCTGACGCGCAACGCGCACGCGGTGCATGAAAAGATCGGCCGCTACGAGAACATGTCGCACGAGGGTGAGGTGGGTCTCGCCCTGGGCGAGGCGATCGACCTGCGCATCTTCTACGGCCGCTGGCGCAGTGCCTTCGCGGTCATCGAGGAGACCGAGCGCGGCGTGCAGCGCAGCCTGCAGATCTTCGACGCGCATGGCGTGGCCGTGCACAAGGTATTCCTGCGCGCGGACTCGGACCTGGCGGCGTGGGAGGACTTCGTGACCCGGCATGCGCATGCGGACCAGTCGCCGCTGCTGCTGGTGGAGCCGAAGCCGCAGCCGCGGGTGCCGCGCGACGACGGCGAGATCGACGTTTCGGCCTTTCAGCAGGCGTGGCGCGCGATGACCGACACGCACCAGTTTTTCCCGCTGCTGCGCAAATACGGGCTGGCGCGCACGCAGGCGTTGCGGCTGGCGCCGACCGACTTCGCGCACCGTGTGCACGAGGGCTCGGCGCGGATGCTGCTGCAGGAAGCGGCCCGCCACCAGGTGCCGATCATGTGCTTCGTCGGCAATCCCGGAATGATCCAGATCCATTCCGGGCCGGTGAAGCGCGTCGAGGTGATGGGCCCGTGGTTAAACGTGCTCGATGCCGGCTTCAACCTGCACCTGCGCGAAGACCGCATCGCCGCCGCCTGGGTGGTGAAGAAGCCGACCGCCGACGGCCTCGTCACCTCGCTGGAGCTGTTCGACGACGAGGGCGAGACGATCGCGCTCTTCTTCGGTCTGCGCAAGCCGGGCAAGCCGGAGCGCGCCGACTGGCGCGCGCTGATCGCCGACCTGCCGGAGATCGACGCGTGAGCGCGTGTGGGGCGCGTCGGCGGTGGCTGGTGGCCGCGGCTGCCGGCTCTGCGGCTGCCTTCGCCCCTGCGCGGGGTGCGAACGCGCCGCGCATCGTCTGCGTCGGCGGGGCGCTCACCGAGATCGTCTATCGGCTCGGCGCCGAGGCACTGCTGGTCGGCACCGACAGCACCAGTCTGTACCCGGAGGCGGCGCAGAAAACCGCCAAGGTCGGTTACGCGCGCCAGCTCTCCGCCGAGGGTGTGCTGTCGCTGCGCCCCACCGTGGTGATCGCCAGCGCCGACGCCGGGCCGCCGGCGGTCATCGAGCAATTGCGCGCGGCCGGCGTGACGCTGGTGCGCGCCGCGCCGGGGCACGACGTCGAGACCTTGCTCGCCAACGTGCGGCTGGTGGCGGAGGCGATCGACCGCCGCGCGGCGGGCGAGGCGCTGATCGATGCACTGCGCGCGCAGTGGCAGGCGGTGCAGCAGCGGGTGCGCCGCGGTCCAAATGCGCCGCGCGTGCTGTTCGTGCTGTCGCACGTCGCGAACAACGTGCAGGTGTCCGGGCAGGGCACGGCGGCCGACGCGCTGATCGCAGCCGCCGGCGGCGTCAATGCGATGCGCGGCTTCAACGGTTACCGGCCGCTGACGGCCGAGGCGGTGATCGCCGCCGCCCCGCAGGCGATCGTGACCACGGCGCAGGGCGTGCAGGCGCTCGGCAGCGAGGAGCGGCTGCTCGCGCAGCCGGGGCTGGCCCTGACACCGGCCGGCCGCGCGCGGCGGGTGTTTACCCGCGATGGCCTCTACCTGTTGGGCTGGGGGCCGCGCATGCCCGAGGCCGTGCGCGAACTGGCCCAGTTCCTCGGCACGCTGGCATGAGGGTCGCATGAACGTCGCCACCGACCATTGGGCCACGCCGGGGCCGCTGCCGGCGCGTCGCCTGGCGGCGCGGCTGACGCTGGCGGCGCTCGCGCTCGCGCTGACGGTGTCCGTGGTGCTCGCGCTCGGCATCGGCGCCTACCGCATCGCCTTGCCGGACGTGCTGCGCATTGCGCTGGCCGCGCTCACCGGCGGCGCGCAGGACGACCAAGGCGCGGCGGTGCTGACAACGATCCGCGCCCCGCGCGTGCTGCTGGCGGGGTTGACCGGGGCGGGCCTGGCGGTCGCGGGCACACTCACGCAGGGGCTGTTTCGCAATCCGCTGGCCGATCCGGCGCTGGTGGGTGTTTCCGCTGGCGCGGCGCTGGCGGCGGCGGCGGTGATCGTGCTCGGCAATGCAGTGGTGCCGGCCTCGATGCGCAGCGATGCGCTGGGGCCGTACGTGCTGCCGATCGCGGCGTTTGCCGGCAGCCTGATCGTCACCGCCATCGTCTACCGCATCGGCCGCGCGCATGGCGTGCTGTCGCTGCCGCTGACGCTGCTGGCAGGTATTGCGATCAATGCGATCGCGATGGCCGGTGTGGGGCTGCTGATCTTCGTCGCCACCGACGAGGCGCTGCGGTCGCTGACGTTCTGGAACCTCGGGTCGCTCGCCGCCGGCACCTGGCGCGTGGTGCTGCCGGTGGCGCCGCTCGCGCTGCTGGCGATCGCCTGGGCCTGGCGGCTGGCGCCGGCCTTCAACGTGCTGGCGCTCGGCGAGGCGCGTGCCGAATACATGGGCGTGGACGTGGACCGCCTGAAGCGCCAGGCGATCGTGCTGACGGCGCTCGCCACGGGGGCGCTGGTGGCCGTCACCGGCGTGATCGGCTTCGTCGGACTGGTGGCGCCGCATCTGGTGCGGCTGGCCTGCGGGCCGGATCACCGCGTCGTGCTGCCCGGCGCGGCGCTGCTGGGGGCGCTGCTCGTGGTGCTGGCG
>JANWUU010000226.1 GCA_025057735.1 Burkholderiaceae bacterium | reverse complement strand
GAGAAGATGAACCAGCTCATTCCCCAGCGGAACGAGATGTCCACCTTGCGGTTGTAGTCGCCGCCCTCCGACTCGCGAATGACGGCGCCGAACCAGCCGAACATCATGTAGACGAGCAGCGCGAAACCCAACAGCAGCACCCAGCCGCCGTACGCGACCTTGTTGACCACCATCGCCGCGCCGAAAGTGGTGAACACCATCGAGATCATCCCGACCATCGGCCAGTTCGACGGGGCCGGCACGTAGTAATCGGGCTTATGTGCGTGAGTCCCTGCAGCCATCCTCTCCCTCCTCAACCGACGATCCAGTGCACGATCGCGAGCAGCGTCGCCACGGACACGGCCGCCGCCGCGATCCCCATCGCGACCACGTGCACCGGATTCAACTGCGCGGCATCCGCCTCGTAGTCGGCGCGCCGTCGCACCCCGAAAAACGACCACAGGACCGCGCGCCCGGTCTGGGCGAGCGACCCCTTGCGCCGGGCGGCCGCGAGGAACGGATGTGGTTCCGTCATCGTCAGCCGCGCCGCCCGGCCGCGACCGGTGCGGCGCCGGGCACTTCGAAAAACGTGTACGACAGCGTGATCTGCGCCACGTCGCGTGGCAGCTGTGGGTCGATCACAAAGACGACCGGAAAGCGCCGCGACTCGCCGGCCGCCAGTGTTTGCTGCTGGAAACAGAAGCATTCCAGCTTGTTGAAATAGCGGGCGGCCTGCAGCGGCGCATAGCTCGGAATCGCCTGCCCGGCGAGCGCACGGCTTTCCAGATTCACGAGGTCATAGTCGACCCGCACCAGCTCGCCCGGGTGCACGGTCAGATGGCTGACGCTGGGCCGGAAGCGCCACGGCCCCTGCTTGTTGGCGTCGAACTCGACCACCACGGTGCGGCTGGTATCGACCTGCGTGTTGCGTACGCGCTCGACGGCGCGCGGATCCGGATCGGTCAACAGGTTGATACCGGTGATCTCGCAGATCTTGCGGTAGATCGGGATGAGCGCCCAGCCGAACCCGAACATCAACACGGCGATCAGCAGCAGCTTGCGCAGCAGCGGCGTGTTGGCCGTTGCGCGCCGAGCGGCGGTCGAAGGGTCCTGGGCACTCATTGGCCGAGCAACCAGTAGCGCGCGACGATGCCCAGGAAGAACACCAGGGCGATGCTGCCGAGCACCAGCGCCGTACGCAGATTGCGTTTTCGGGATGCCACCACCGTGCGACTCATCCTGCCGGCGGCCGGCGCGCTGCGCCGGCCGCTGCCCGTTATTTCACCTGCGGCGGGGTCTCGAACGTGTGGAAGGGGGCCGGCGACGGCACGGTCCACTCCAGGCCGCCATCTTTGGCATCCCAGTAATTGGCGCTCGCCTTCGGCCCGCCGCGGATCGCCTTGATGACGATGTAGAGGAACAGCAACTGCGACAGCCCGAAGCCGAAGGCCCCGATGGAGGCGACCATGTTGAAGTCGGCGAACTGCATCGGGTAGTCGGCGTAACGGCGCGGCATGCCGGCCAGCCCGAGGAAGTGCATCGGGAAGAACGTGATGTTGAAGAAGATCATCGACAGCCAGAAGTGCAGCTTGCCGAGCTTCTCGTCGTACATGTAACCGGTCCACTTCGGCAGCCAGAAGTACGTGCCGCCGAACAGCGCGAACAGGGAGCCCGCCACCAGCACGTAGTGGAAATGCGCGACGACGTAGTAGGTGTCCTGGATCTGGATGTCGATCGGCGCCATCGCGCAGATCAGGCCGGTGAAACCGCCCATCGTGAAGACGAAGATGAAGCCGATGGCGAACAACATCGGCGTCTCGAACGTCATGCTGCCGCGCCACATCGTCGCCAGCCAGTTGAAGATCTTCACGCCAGTCGGCACCGCGATCAGCATCGTCGCGTACATGAAGAAGAGCTGCCCGGTGACCGGCATGCCGGTGGTGAACATGTGGTGCGCCCAGACGATGAACGACAAGATCGCGATCGAGGCGGTCGCGTACACCATCGACGCGTAGCCGAACAGCGGCTTGCGGGCGAACACCGGCACGATCTGACTGATGATGCCGAAGGCGGGCAGGATCATGATGTACACCTCGGGGTGCCCGAAGAACCAGAAGATGTGCTGGTACATGACCGGGTCACCGCCGCCGGCAGCGTTGAAGAAGCTGGTGCCGAAGTGACGGTCCGTGAGCGTCATCGTGATGGCGCCGGCCAGCACCGGCATCACTGCCAGCAACAGGTAGGCGGTGATCAGCCACGTCCAGACGAACATCGGCATCTTCATCAGCGTCATGCCGGGGGCGCGCATGTTCAGGATCGTGGTGATGATGTTGATCGACCCCATGATCGAGCTGGCGCCCATGATGTGCAGCGCGAAAATCGCCAGATCCATGCCTGGACCCATCTGCACCGTGAGCGGCGCATACAGCGTCCAGCCGGCCGCGGTGGCACCGCCCGGCACGAAGAACGACACCAGCAGCAGCAGCGCGGCCGGCGGCAGCAGCCAGAAGCTGAAGTTGTTCATGCGCGCGAACGCCATGTCGGGCGCGCCGATCTGCAGCGGGATCATCCAGTTCGCAAAGCCGACAAACGCGGGCATGATCGCGCCGAACACCATGATCAGCCCATGCATCGTGGTCAGCTGGTTGAAGAACTCGGGGCGCATGATCTGCAGGCCGGGCTGGAACAGCTCGCTGCGGATCCCGAGGGCCAGCACGCCGCCGAACAGGAACATCGTGAACGAGAACCACAGGTACATCGTGCCGATGTCCTTGTGGTTGGTCGCGTACAGCCAGCGCCGCCAGCCGTGCGGGTGATCGTGCGCGTGATCGAGCGCGCCGGCATGGCCATGCAATTGCTCAGGGGTGACCGCACTCATCGCTGCTCCTGTGCTTCCAAGTCATCGAACCGTCGCGGCGGGCGCGCTCAGCGCGCTGCCTTGAACTCGGCCGGCTGCACTTCGCCGAAACTGTTGCCCCAGTGGTTGCGCACGTACGTCGCCACCGCCGCCAGTTCCACGTCCGACAGCGTCTTCCACGCCGGCATCGCGTTCTTGCCGTTCAGCAGGATCTTGATCGATTCCGCTTTGTCGGCCACCACCTTGCTGCCGTCGAGCGCCGGAAATGCGTTCGGCACGCCCTTGCCGGTCGGCTGGTGGCACACGCCGCAATTGGCCGCGTACACCTGCGCGCCGCGCGCTTTCAGTTCGGCCAGTGTCCAGACCTTGTTCGGATCGTCGGCCAGCGCGGCCATCGCTTTCTTCTTCTCCGCCACCCACTGCGAGTATTCGTCCTGCGTCACCACGCGCACGACGATCGGCATGAAGGCGTGGTCACGGCCGCACAGCTCGGCGCACTGCCCGCGGAAGGTTCCGGTCTTCTCGGCCTTGAACCAGGTGTCGCGCACGAAACCGGGAATGGCGTCCTGCTTGACGCCCAGCGCCGGCACGAACCAGGCATGGATCACGTCCTGCGCGGTGGTAATAATGCGCACCTTCTTGTCGACCGGCACCACCAGCTCGTTGTCGACTTCCAGCAGGTAGGTCTTGTTGGCCTTGCGGGCGGCGTCGTTGCCGCCGTCGATCTGGTCGCGCGGCGTCGACAGCGTCGACAGGAAGGAGATGCCCTCGCCCTCGCCTTTCAGATAGTCATAGCCCCATTTCCACTGGTAGCCGGTGACCTTGATCGTCAGGTCCGCGTTGCTGGTGTCCTTCATCGCCACCACGGTCTTGGTGGCCGGCAGCGCCATGCCGATCACGATGATGAACGGGATCACCGTCCAGATGACTTCCAGCTTGGTGCTCTCGTGGAATTCGGCCGGCACCGCGCCCCGCGATTTGCGGTGCGCCCAGATCGAATAAAACATCACGCCGAAAACGACCACGAAGATCACGCCGCAAATCGCCAGCATGAACCAGTGCAGCCAGTGGATGTCGCGCGCGATCTGCGTCGCCGGCGGCGCCAGGTTGTATTTGCTCTGGATCGCGTGTGCGGCGCCGGCGGCGCCCCAGGCGGCGAGCGCGGCCGCGCTCCTCATTGCAGTCAGCATCGAACGTCCGTCCATCGCCAGCGCGGCACCCCGCAGGGCGCCCCTTCTCCCCGTTTGGCTGTCAGTCACGCAGGTGCGCCGCTGCCGTCGGCGCAAGGTTGCGCATTATAGGGGCAGCCCGACCGCACCGCTTGAAACGGCGGCCGGCCTGCCACCATCCGAAGTCGAACAACCCGACCGGCTAACTCACTTGGGGGGATGCGCAGGTTCTGCCCGGGATAGATCTTGTCCGGATGCGACAGCATCGGGCGATTGGCCTCGAAAATACGCATGTACGCGTTGGCGTCGCCGTAGAACTGCTTGGCGATCTTCGACAACGTGTCGCCTTTGACCACCGTGTAAAACTGCGCGGCCGGCTTCCCCCGCACGACGGTCATCCTGTCCTCCACCGCGGCCACACCCTCGACATTGCCGGCGGCAAGGATCACCTTTTTCCTTCGTTTCCTGATCGGCCGCCACGCCGAACACGCGCGCGGTGGCGGTCTGCGTGTCGCACGTCACCGTCAGTGCGGTTACGTTGAAACCGAACTTGGCAAGATGGTTCTTGATCGCGGTGGCCGCTTCGCGATTCGCTGCCTCGCGCTGGCTGGGGTCCTTCTCCGCCGCCTGCACGGTACGGCCGAACAGCTTTTCGCCGGCCTCTTTCAGAAAGGCAACGATGCCCAAGGGGATCCTCCTCACGGTGGTGGTTGGGGGGCTGGTGGTCGCCGAAATCGGCCCCGCGACGATGGACTCATGGGCGCAACGCGCGCAATCCCCGGCGCAGGCGGTCAAGCGGGATGACCTGGGTCGCCGCACGCCGCGGCGGCGGCCGCCAGGCGTGCCCGTAGACGATTTCGAAGGTGAGCGCGATCCGTCCCTGCGCGTCCCGCTGGCGATCCAGCGCCTGTCGCAGCGCGCGCGCGCGCGCGCCCGACGGCAGTCCGGCCGGGCGGTCGTCGCGCGGGTTGGCGCCGAGGCGACGCACTTCGGAGAGCAAGGCCTCGGGCGTGTCATACGTGAAGCGGACGATCTCTATGTCCATCACGGGCGTGGCAAAACCGGCGGCCACCAGCATGTCGCCATAGTCGTGCATGTCGATGTACGGCAGCGGGCGCGCCTGCGGCAGGGCCTGGGCGCAGGCCGTGCGCAGCTCGCGCAGCGTGTCCGGGCCGAAGCAGGTAAACAGCAGCAAGCCGTCGGCCGCCAGCACCCGATGCCATTCCCACAGGACGCGTTGTGGCTGCGGGTGCCAGTGCAGCATGAGGTTGGAAATCAGCAAATCGAAGCTCCCCTCGGCCACGGGCAGCGCCGCCGCGTCGGCGCAGACCCGCGCCAGCGGCCGCTGCCAGCGCTCGCGCAGGCGCGCCCACCAGCCGCCCCGTCCGGCGGCAAGCGCCGCCAGCGAGAGGTCAACACCGACCCAGAACGCGCCCGGGTAGCGGCGGGCGAGCACAGCGGCGCTCGCGCCGCCGCCGCAGCCGACGTCCAGGACGCGCCGCGGCGCCAGGCGCACGTAATCGAGTCGCTCCAGCAGCCGGCGCTCGACTTCGCGCAGCAGGAAGCCGCTGTCCCGCAGCACGGCGGCGCGGCGGTCGAACTGACGCCGCACGGTCTGCACCCGCCACGGCGCGGGCTCGGCCCGGGCGGCAGCCATCGCGTTCGACAAGATCCTCGGGTTTGACGGGAAGTCGCTACCGGTCTCAGTGTACGGCGCGCTCTGCCATCATCGTGCGCATGCCGTCCTTGGCCTGCCGTCTGCGGCGTGCGTTCGCCGCCCCCTGCCTGATCTGCGCCACGGCGCCGACCACCGCCGTGGTCTGCGCGGCATGCCGGCGCGATTTCCTGCCGCGCGCACGCCCGCGCTGCCCGCGTTGCGCGCTGCCGCTGCCGCAGCCGGCGCCCGCCTGCGGGCGCTGCCTGCGGGAAGACCCCCCCTTCGATGCGACCATTGCGCTTGGCGATTACGCGCCGCCGCTGGACGGGGTGGTGGTGGCGCTGAAATTCGGGCACCGCCTGGCGCTGGCGCGCGCCCTTGGCCGGCTGCTGGCGCAGCGGGCGCGCGCGCTACGGGGCAGTGGTGCGACCGTCACGGCAGTGCCACTGGCCTTCGAGCGGCAGGCCGAGCGCGGCTTCAACCAGGCCTTGGAAGTGGCGCGCACGGTCGCCGCGCAGCTGGCGCTGCCCCTGGCGGGCGATCTGCTGCTGCGCGTGCGCCATGCACCGCCACAGGAGGGGCTGACGTTGGAGCAGCGGCGATGCAACGTACGCGGAGCGTTCGCGGCGGGCGGCGACTGCTCCGGGCGGCACGTGCTCGTCGTCGATGACGTGATGACCAGCGGCGCCACGCTCGCGGAGGTCGCGCGCACGCTGAAAGCCGCGGGCGCGGCGCGCGTCACCAACCTGGTGGTCGCCCGCACGCCCTGACCGATGTTCAATGTCGTTCTGGTCGCGCCGGAGATCCCGCCCAACACCGGCAACGTGATCCGGCTGTGCGCGAACAGCGGCGCGCGCCTGCACCTGGTGGAGCCGCTCGGCTTCTCGCTCGACGACAAGCGGCTGCGCCGCGCGGGTCTGGATTACCACGAGTACGCCTGCGTCAAGGTGCACGCCAGCTTTGATGCCCTGCTGCAAAACGAAGGCGTCCAGTGGCAGCGCTGCTTCGCCTTCACCACGCGGGCGACGCGCCGTTACACGGAGGTGACCTACGCACCGGAGGACTGGCTGGTGTTCGGCGCCGAGACGCGCGGACTGGACGAGGCCGTGCGCGCGCGTTTTGCCGCCACGCAGTTGCTGCGCCTGCCGCTGCGGCCCGGCAACCGCAGCCTGAACCTCTCGAACGCGGTGGCGATCGTCGTCTACGAGGCCTGGCGCCAGCAGGGCTTCGCCGGCGGCGTGTAGGCAGCGCGCTCAGCCCAGGTCCAGGTCGCCGCGCGCGTCGCGCGCCACCGCCGGCTCGTGCAGGCTCAAGCGCTCCAGCAGCAGCTGCGGCGTGGGCTCGACGATCAGCAGGTCCCCGTGCTGCGGGCGGATGAAACCCTCGGCGGCGGCATGACGCAGGAACGCCAGGAGGTGATCGAAATAGCCGAGGCAGTTGACCAGACCGACCGGCTTGGCGTGCAGCCGCAGTTGCAGCCACGTGACCATCTCGAACATCTCTTCGAACGTGCCGTAGCCGCCGGGCAGCACGACGAAGGCATCGGCACGCTCGGCCATCGTGCGTTTGCGCGTGTGCATCGAGTCGACCACCCGCAGTTCGGCCAGCCGCTGGTGCGCCACCTCGGGCTGCATCAGGTGCTGCGGGATCACGCCCACCACGCGCCCGCCGGCGGCGATCGCGGCATCCGCGAGTTCGCCCATCAGGCCGACGTGGCCGCCGCCGTAGACGAGCGTGATGCCACGCCGCGCCAGCAGCTCGCCTAACGTGCGCGCGGCGCGCGCGTACTCGGGCCGCGCGCCGGCGCAGGAGCCGCAGAAGACGCACACCGTCGACAGGCGTGAGCTCATCGCCTCCCCGCCTCGTGCTCGCGGCGGGGGTCGCGCGCCAGCAACTGCGCCAGCGCCGCCTGCGGCGTCAGCCGCCGCTCGAGCACCGCGCACACCGCGGCCGTGATCGGCATATCCACGCGCAGCGCCGCCGCCCGTGCGGCCACCGCGGGCGCGGTCCACACGCCCTCGGCCACGTGGCCCAGCGCGGCGAGCGCCTCTTGCAGCGCCGCCCCCCGGCCGAGTTGCAGCCCCACCTGGCGGTTGCGCGACAGCTCCCCGGTGCAGGTCAGGATGAGGTCCCCCACACCGGTCAGACCCATGAAGGTTTCGGGGCGTGCCCCGAGCGCGACGCCCAGGCGCACCATCTCCGCCAGTCCGCGCGTGATCAACGCGGCGCGCGCGTTGTGGCCGAGGGCGAGCGCATCAGCGATGCCGGTGGCGATGGCCAGCACGTTCTTCACCGCGCCGCCGACCTCGACCCCGACCACGTCGTCGGTTGAATACACACGCAGTGCGCCGCCGTGGAAGGCGGCCGTCACACGCTCGCAAAACGCCGCCTCCCCGGCCACCGTGAGCGCCGTCGGCAGGCCGGCGGCCACCTCCTGCGCGAAGCTGGGGCCCGACAGCGGGCCGGCCGCCCGCGCCCCCAGTTCCTCGTGCGCGATCTGGTGCGGCAGCCGGCCGCCGTCGCGCTCCAGGCCCTTGCAGAGCCAGACCACCGGTACCTGCGCGGACGTGGCGCGCAGGGCGGCGAGCGTCGGCCGCAGGCCGCTCACCGGGGTCGCCACGACCAGCAGCTCCGCCCCCGCCACGGCGTCCTGCAGGTCCGCGGTCACCGTCAAGGATGCGGGCAAGGCAACGCCCGGCAGATAGCGGACGTTCTCGCGCCGTGCACCGATCTGCGCGGCCTGGGCCGCATCGCGCGCGTACAGCCGAACTTCGTGCCGCGCGGCGGCCGCCACCGCGAGGGCGGTCCCCCAGGCGCCGGCGCCGAGCACGGCGATGCGCATCGCGGCCGTTTACTGCGGCATCTGCCCGCCGTCGGGGACGATCAGCCCCGGCGACTGCTGCGCGAGGCGCTGCTGGTACAGCGCCTCGAAATTGATTTCCGCCAGATGGATCGGCGGCAGGCCGGTGCGGTTGACGAGGTCGGCGACGTTGGCGCGCAGGTACGGGTAGACGATGTTCGGGCAGACGATGCCGACCACCGCGTCGAACTGCTCGTTGGGGATACCGCGCAGCTCAAAAATACCGGCCTGTTTGGCTTCCACCAGGAACAACACCTTGTCCTTCACCTTCGCGGTGGTGGTCACCCGCACCACCACCTCGTAGATGCCGTCCAGCACCTTCTCGTGCGTGACTTCCAACTGCACCTCGACCTGCGGCGGCTCCTGCTCGAGGAAGATGGTCGGGGCATGCGGCAGTTCGAGCGAGGCATCTTTCAGGTATACGCGCTGCAGCTGGAACACCGGCGCGGCGGCGCCGGCATTGCCGCCGGTTGCTGTTTCGGCCATGGGTTCGTCTCTCCGAGTGCCGGATGCACCGGCGGTCGTTGCGGGGTTTGGGCGTGGCTCAGCTTGTGCTGCCTGCGAGCAGCGGCGCCAGTCGGCCTTCGCGGTCCAGCGCCGACAGATCGTCGAAGCCGCCGACGTGCGTGGCGCCGATGAAGATCTGCGGCACGGTGCGGCGGCCGGTGCGGGCGATCATCTCCTCGCGCCGCGCCGGCTCCAGATCGACCCGGATCTTCTCGATGGCGGTCACGCCGCGCGCGCGCAGCAGCGCCTCGGCGCGCTGGCAGTACGGGCAGACCGCGCTCGTGTACATCAGGACTTTCGTGTGCATCGCCGCTTTCCTCAGGACTGCTTGCGCAACGGCAGGCCTGCCTCGCGCCAAGCGCGCACGCCGCCATTCAGCACGTAAACCTCCGTGAAACCGCTGGCGCGCAGCTGTGCTGCCGCCGGGCCGGCACTGGTGCCCGTGTTGCAGACGACGATCACCGGCCGCTCTTTTTTCAGCTCACCCAGCCGCTCTTTGAGGTTCGCCGCCGGGATGTTCTTCGCATGGGGCAGCGAGCCGGCCGCGAACTCCTGCGGCGAGCGCACATCCACGACTTGCGCGTTCTTGCCGTTGATCAGCCGCGTCGCCTCCAGCGTGCCGACGCTGGGCCCGGCAGCGCGTGCGCGCAGCAGCGGCCACAGCAGCATGGCGCCGCTGACGAAGGCGATCGCGAACAGGAGGATGTTTTCGAGGAAGAACTGCACGGCCGGCAGGCGCGTTCACTCGCGGCTCAGAAGGCGGCGAATTATAGAAATAGAATGCGCCGTCTTTCCTTCCTCCGTCCGCGCATGTTCAAGCTCGTATTACTGCGTCACGGCGAAAGCGTCTGGAACCGCGAGAACCGCTTCACCGGCTGGACCGATGTCGATCTGACCGAGGACGGCTGCCGGGAGGCGCGCGCCGCCGGCGAGCTGCTGGCGCGCGAGGGCTACGCATTCGATCTCGCCTACACGTCCGTGCTGAAACGTGCGATCCGCACGCTCTGGCTGGTGCTCGACGCGATGGATCTGATGTACCTGCCGGTGGTCCACACGTGGCGGCTGAACGAACGTCACTACGGCGCGCTGCAGGGTCTGAACAAGGCCGAGACGGCGGCCCGCTACGGGGAGGAGCAGGTGCTGCGGTGGCGGCGCGCGTACGCCGTGCCGCCACCGCCACTGTCGGCGGACGATCCACGCTGGCCGGGCCGCGACCCGCGCTACAAGCACCTGAAGCCGCACGAGGTGCCGCTCACGGAATCGCTGCGCGACACGGTGGCGCGCGTGGTGCCCTTTTGGAACGACGCGATCGCGCCCGCGCTGCTGCGCGGGCGGCGCGTGCTGATCGCGGCGCATGGCAACTCGCTGCGCGCGCTCATGAAACACCTCGATCAGATCGGCGACGACGACATCGTCGGCCTGAACATCCCGACCGCGCGACCGCTCGTCTACGAGCTGGACGCGCAGCTGAAGCCGATCCGGCATTACTACCTCGGCGACCCGGAGGAGATCGCGCGCGCCGCCGCCGCCGTCGCCGCGCAGGGCAAGGTGCGCGCGGCCAGCGCGTGAGCAGGGCGGCGCGCGCAGCGGCCTTGCTCGCCGCCGCGCTCGCCGGTCTGTCGGCCGGTGGCGTCCTCGCCCGCGAGCCACCCGCCGTCCAGCGCAAGCAGCAGCTGCAGTCGGAGCAGAAGGAACTGCAGCAGCGCATCGAGCGGCTGCGCCGGCAGCTCGCCGAAGCCGAGAACACGCACTCCGAAGCGGCCGACGCACTGGCCGCCTCGGAGGCCGCCATCTCCCAGGCCAACCGTCGGCTGCACGAGCTGGCGCAGTCGCGCCGCCAGCTCGAGCGGCAGCTGGCGGCGCTGGAGGAGCGCATGCGCGCGGTCGGCACGCGCGAAGACGAGCAGCAACGCCGTCTCGCCCAGTCGCTGCGCGAGGCGCTGCTCGCCGTGCAGGTCTCGCCCTGGCAGCGCCTGTTCGACGACGGCGCGCCGGGCGCGCAAGCGCGCGAGCTGGCCTACCTGGAGCGCCTGCTGGCGCACCGGCAGCGCGCGCTCGAGGAGTTGCGCGAGCGGCGTGCCGAACTGACGCAACTGCAGGCCGAGGCGCTCGCCAAACGGGAGGAACTGGCGGCCATCGCCGCCGACGAGACGCGCAACCGCGCGCAATTGCTGCGGCAGCAGGCCGCGCGCAAACAGACGCTGGCGCGCCTGGCGCGGCAGATCGCCGCCCAGCGGCAGTCGATCGCCACGCTGGAGCGCGACGAAAAGCGGCTGGCGAATTTAATCGAGCAGATCAACCGCGTGCTGGCCGAGCAGGCGCGCCGCAGTGCCCCGCGCACGGCGAGCCGCCCCCCCGCCCCGGCCGCCCCCGCGGGCAGCGGCAAGACGGTCGAGGTGGAGCCGCCGGCACAGGGGGCCTTCGCGCGGCTGCGCGGCAAGCTGCCGCTGCCGGTCGAGGGCGAGATCGTGGCCCGCTTCGGCACGCCGCGCCGCACCGAGGCCGGCGTCGACGCGCCGACCTGGAAGGGCATCTTCATCCGCGCCGCCGAGGGCGCCGCGGTGCAGGCCATCGCGCGCGGCCGCGTGGTGTTCGCCGACTGGCTGCGCGGCTTCGGCAACCTGCTGATCCTCGATCATGGCGAGGGTTTCCTGTCCGTCTACGGCAACAACGAAACCTTGCTGCGCGCGGTCGGCGATGCGGTGGAGGCGGGCCAGGCGATCGCCGCCGTCGGCAACACCGGGGGCAACGCCGTTTCGGGCCTATACTTTGAGATACGTTATGAGGGTCGGCCAATCGACCCGCTCAGATGGGTGCAGGCGCGCTAGGCTGCCGGGCGGGCGCAAGGAGGTTGAATGAGCGGTCGCATGCGCAATTTGGGCCTGATCGGCATCGGTGCGATCGCCGGCATCGCGGTCAGCCTCGGCATTTCGGCCTACGCATTCCGCGACGCGCGCGGGCCGATCCCGCTGGAGGAAATCCGCCAGTTCACCGACGTCTTCGGCGCGATCAAGGCCAACTACGTCGAGCCAGTCGACGACAAGAAGCTGATCCAGGAGGCGATTTCCGGCATGCTGAGCGGCCTGGATCCGCACTCCTCGTTCCTCGATGCCGATGCCTTCCGTGACCTGCAGGCCGGCACGCAGGGCGAGTTCGGCGGCCTGGGCATCGAGGTCGGCGCCGAGGATGGCGCGATCAAGGTGATCGCGCCGATCGACGACACGCCGGCGGCGCGCGCCGGCATCAAGGCCGGCGATTTGATCATCAAGATCGACGACAAGCTGACGCGCGGCATGACGCTGACGGAGGCCGTCAAGCTGATGCGCGGCAAGCCGCGCACCGACATCGTGCTGACGATCGTTCGCAAGGGCGAGGCCAGGCCGCTCGAATTCAAGCTGACGCGCGACATCATCAAGGTGCAGTCGGTGCGGGCGCGCCTGATCGAGCCCGGCTATGCGTTCGTGCGCATCACGCAGTTCCAGGAACGCACGGCCGAGGATCTGGCCCGGCACCTGACCGAGCTGCTGAAGCAGGGTCCGCTGAAGGGGTTGGTACTCGATCTGCGCAACGACCCCGGCGGGCTGCTGCATGCGGCGGTGGGGGTGTCGGCCGCCTTCCTGCCGCGGCGCGCCCTGGTGGTGTCGACCGACGGCCGCACCGAGGACGCGCGCCGCCGCTTCTACGCCACGCCCGAAGACTATCTGCGCGGCCGCAGCGAGGATGCGATCGCCAAGCTGCCGCCGGAGGTGAAAAGCGTGCCGATGGTGGTGCTGGTGAACAACGCCAGCGCCTCGGCCTCGGAGATCGTCGCCGGCGCGTTGCAGGACCACAAGCGCGCCACCGTGATGGGCACGCAGACCTTCGGCAAGGGCTCGGTGCAGACGATCATCCCGATCAGCCACGGCGCCGATGGCCCGGCGGCGATCAAGCTGACTACCGCCCGCTATTACACGCCAAGCGGCCGCTCGATCCAGGCCAAGGGCATCGTGCCCGATCTGATCGTGGAGGACACGCCGGAGGGAAATTTCGCCGGCGTGAGCGTGCGCGAGGCCGATCTGGCGCGCCACCTGGAGGACAAAAAGGTGGCGCCCGGCACGGCTGCGCCCGCGCCGTCCGCAGGCGAGCGCACCACGAGCCAGCGGCGCTACGAGTGGGGCAGCGCCGACGACTACCAGCTCAAGCAGGCGCTGAACCACCTCAAGGGCCTGCCGGTGGAGACCGCCAAGCCGCGCGCCAGCGTCGCCTCCGCACCGAAGAACTGATGCGGCGCCGGCGCGCCCGCGCAAGGCCATGGACGACCTGCAGCTGCTGCGCTACTCGCGCCACATCCTGCTGAACGAGATCGGTATCGAGGGCCAGCAGCGCATCCGTGCCGCCTCGGCGCTCGTGATCGGCGCCGGCGGCCTCGGCTCCCCGGCGGCTCTGTATCTGGCCGCCGCCGGCGTGGGACGCCTGGTGCTGGCCGACGGCGACGCGGTGGATCTCACCAATCTGCAGCGGCAGATCCTGCACACGACCGAGCGCATCGGCATGCCGAAAGTGCGTTCCGCGCAGCAGGCGCTGGCGGCGGTCAATCCGGACGTGGAACTGATGGCCCTGCCGCAGCGCGTGGATGCCGCGGCGCTGGACGCGCTGGTGCGCGCCGCCGACGTGGTGCTGGACTGCTCGGACAACTTCGCCACCCGCCACGCGGTCAACCGCGCCTGCGTCCGCCACGGCCGGCCCCTGGTGTCGGGGGCGGCCGTGCGTTTCGACGGCCAACTGGCGGTCTTCGACCGCCGTCGCGCCGACAGCCCCTGTTATGCCTGCCTGTTCGCCGCCGGCGAGGTCGAGGACGAGCCTTGCGCGCTGCTCGGCATCTTCGCGCCGGTGACCGGCGTCATCGGCACGCTGCAGGCCGCCGAGGCGCTGAAACTGATCGTGGGCGAGACGGCCGGCACCACGCTGCACGGCCGCCTGCTGCTGTTCGACGCCCTCGCGATGACGTTCAACACGGTGCGGGTGCCGCGCGATCCCGCCTGCACTGTCTGCGGCGCGCACGCGACGGCGGCCGTCGCCGCATGACCGATCCGTCTTCGCGCGTCCTGCTGCTTGTCGCGGCCGCGTGGGTGGCGGCGGCATTCGCCGCCGCGCTGTACCTGCAGCACGTCGTGGGCCTGGCGCCCTGCCCGCTGTGCGTACTGCAGCGCATCGGCATCCTTGCCGGCGGACTGCTGGCGCTGGCGGCGGCGGCCGCCAGCCGGGGCAGCCTCACGCGGATCGCCATCACGGCGGCGGCGCTGGCGGCGGCGGGCGCCGGCGCCGGGGTGGCCGCCTGGCACAGCTGGCTGCTCGCCCATCCGCCCGAGCGCCTGGGCTGCGGCCGGCCCTTCGAGTGGTTCCACGAGGATTTCGCGCTGGCGGTGTGGCTGCCGCGTCTGTTCCGTGGCGACGGCGACTGCCTGAGCGTGGACTGGTCGCTCGCGGGCCTCACGGTACCGCACTGGTCGCTGCTCGCTTTCGGGGCGCTGCTCGCCCTGCTGGGCCTCGCCCTGCGGCAGGCCTGGCGCGAGCGCGCGGCGCGCGCCTCACACCAGTAACGCCGGCAACTGCGCTTCGACGTTTTCCGCCGGCGCACGGCGAAAGCCGCTCTTGGCGAAGCGGTGCCAGCGACCGACGACGAAAGCCGTCACCAGCGCGGCGCGCGCGGCGGCGTCGAACTGCGGCGGCAGCTCCTCGCGCGAGATGGCCACGCGGTAACTCTGGCGGATCGACGCCTCGACGCGGTCCATGAACTGGTTCATGCGCTCCTGCAGACGGTCGTGCTCGTTGACCAGCGCATCGCCGATCAGCACGCGCGTCATGCCGCGATTGGCCTGCGCGAACTCCAGCAGCATCAACACGATCGCCCGCACTTGCCGCAGCCCGGAGGCCTCGCGCGCAGCGATGTCGTTGATCAGGCCGAAGACCGAGTTTTCGATGAACTCGATCAGGCCCTCGAACATCTGCGCTTTGCTGGCGAAGTGGCGATACAGGGCCGCCTCCGACACCGACAGCTTGGCCGCCAGCGCCGCGGTGGTGACCTTCTCGCCGCGCGGATCCTCCAGCATCGCCGCCAGCGTTTGCAGGATCTGCAGCCGCCGCGCGCCCGGCTCGCGCCGGCGCGGCGCGGCGGCACGCGCGGTCGGGATGGTGTCGGGCTTGGCGTCCATGGGTGCTCGCGGGCAATGAATCTAGCGGAAAGGGGCGGCGCGCGGGCAACCGTCCGCCGGGGTTCGCACGCGCACGCTCACCACAGGCGGCACAGACAATGCGTGTAGGTCGTCAGCCAATCTCGGTGCGCATCGCCGAGCCAGCGCAGGTCGGCGCCGATCTCCGCGCGCGCCCGGGCGAGCCACGTGCCGGAGGCCAGATCCCACCCCAGATGCGCGCGGACCGCGCCGAGCAGCTCGCCCAGCAGCATCGACAGGTAGCGGTCCAGGCCACGCGGCTCGCGCTCCACGTACAGGACCTCGTAGTCGTCGCCGAGCCGCGCGCGGTTGGCGGCGCTGGCGATCGCATCGTTTAGGCCGCCCAGCGTATCGACCAGGCCGCGCTCCTGTGCCTGGCGCCCGGTCCAGACGCGGCCCTGCGCCAGCGGATCGAGCTGTTCGACAGAGAGGTTGCGCGCGCGCGCCACCACCGCCAGGAACTGGCGGTAGCTGTGTTCGATCGCGGTCTGCACCAGCTCGCCGACCCGGCGGTCCAGCGGCCGGCGCGGATCGGCGGCACCGGCCAGCCAGGTGGTGGTGACACCGCCGGTGCGTATGCCTAGCTTGTCCCACGCCTTGTCGACGCTCGGCAGCAGGGCAAAGACGCCGATCGAGCCGGTGATGGTGGCCGCATCGGCCACCACCTCGTCGGCCGCCATCGCGATCCAATAGCCGCCGGAGGCGGCGGTATCGCCCATCGACACCACCACCGGCTTGCCGGCGGCACGCGTGATCTCCAGCTCGCGCCGGATCATTTCGGACGGCAGCAGCATGCCGCCCGGCGAATCGACGCGCAGCACGACCGCCTTGATGCGCTTGTCCTCGCGGGCGCGCCGGATGAGGTCGGCCACCGTGCGCCCGCCGACGATGCCCTGCGGCGCGTCGCCATCGACGATC
>JANWUU010000193.1 GCA_025057735.1 Burkholderiaceae bacterium | reverse complement strand
ATAAAGCGGGTTGACGTTGACCACGGTGGCGCCGGCGCGCAGCACGCCGGCCAGCACGACCGGATAGGGCATGATGTTCGGCAGCATGATCGCCACCCGCTTGCCCTTGCCCAGACCGCGCGCCTGCAGCCAGGCGCCGATCGCTGCCGACTGCTCGTCGAGCTGTCGATAGGACATCTCCGCGCCCAGGCAGGCGTACGCCGGTCGCTGCGCGTGCTGGCGGAACGCTTCCTCCAGCAGGTGCACGACCGAGCGGTACTGCGTGGGATCGATCTCGGCCGGCACGTCGGGCGGATAGTGCTTCAGCCAGAAGCGGTCGACCACGTCCTTCATCGTCCCCATCGCCGTCTCCTCGTCCTGTTGTGCTGGGCGCGCGAAACATAGAGGGCAAGGCGCGCGCGGCCGAGACGGCGGCGTTGCGCGCTTGCACCTTTTGTCAGATTTCCGCGCCGCATTTTCAGCGGCGCGCGAGCGCCTCCTGCAGCGCCGCATGCCGCTGCGCCCGCGGCGCCCGCGCCAGTTCGCGTACGCGCGCGTAAAACCGTGGCAGATCTCCGCCGCTTGCGCGCAGCAGCGCCTCGAAGGCCGGTACCAGGTCGTGGTAGGCGCCGACGGCGGCCAAATGGGCGTTGTTGAGCTCCTGCGCGAAATAGGCGTCGTAGCCGGCAAAGCCGCCCCAGCGCTCGGCCTTGATGCGCGCGTACTCGGTGCGCAGGGCGGCGAAGATCTCCGTCTTGCGCTCGCGCTTGGCGGCCGCATCGAGCGAGGCATCCTCGTACAGCGCGGCCAGCGCACGCCGGTGCCGCAGCAGCAGGGCGATGAAATCCGCCCGCCGCGCCTGCTGCTGCGCATAGGCGGCGCGGACGCTGGCATCGGCGTCCGCCAGCCAGCGCTGCACGCCCACCTGCTCGACCAACGTGGCGAAGCTCTCGTTGAAGACCGTGTCGTCTTTCGCGTAGGCGACCTGGTGCGCCAGTTCGTGGAAAATCAGGCGCGCCAGTTCCCCCTCGCCGCTGCGGATGAACGTGTTCAGCAGCGGATCGTCGAACCAGCCGAGCGTGGAGTACGCGGGCACGGGCGCCACCGCGACGTCGTACCCCTGCGCACGCAGCGCCGCGGCCTCGCGCTCGGCCGCCGCACGCGCGAAATAGCCGCGGTAGCCGGCGCAGCCCAGCACCGGATAGCACCAGGTCTTCAGTTGCAGCGAAAGTTCCGGCGCCGCGAAGACGTTCCACACCGCGGCCGGCCGCTTCAGGTCCGCGTACGTGGTGTAGCTGGCGTTCTCTGGCAGCGCGAGCTCGCGCGAGGCGAAGGCCCGGATCGCCTGCGCCCGCCGCAGACGATCCTTCAGGTCTTCGGGCGTGGTCGGGTCCTGCAGCCAGTCGTCGATCGGCCGCGCGGCCGCCAGCAATGCGAAATGACCGTGCACGGCCTGCGCGTAGTAACCGACGGCGCCGCAGCCGCTCGCGATGGCGGCGGCGAACAGCAGGGCGACGCCCAACGCCCAGCGCTGCAAGCGGACCGCCATTGCCGGTCGATTCAGCCGCGCGCACACGGCGGAGATTCTGCCGCAGCGCCGTCCGATGGCGCCGCCTCGCGCACCACGCGCCGCAGCTTGCCGCTGGCGCGCTCGCGCTGCGGCGGCCCGTCGTCGAGCACCACCCGCACGTGCGCCAAGCCTTGCGCGCTCAAATAGGCAGCGAGAGCCGCCTGCGCACGCGCGGCCGCGCCGCGCGCAGCCGCCGCCAGACGCAGCCGCAGCTCGGCCGGCGCGCGCTGCACCAGCTGGAAATCGTGCACATGGGCCACGTCCTCCAGCACCGTGGTGAGCACGAGCGGCAGCAGCTTCACCGGCGCGCCGCGCGCATCGGGGCAGACCAGGACGTCGTCGCGCCGGCCCTCGACGCGCAGCGCGGGCAGCGCGGAGCCGCAGGCGCACGGCTCGGGAAGGATCGTGATCGCGTCGCCGAGGTCGTAACGGATCAGCGGCTGCACGCCGTTGGCCAGATTGGTGAGCAGCGCAGTCTGCGAGGTCTCGCCCGGATCGAGCACGCGGTAGGCGGCATCCACCGGCTCGATGATCGCCCAGTCGGCATTGACATGCAGCACGCCTTGGTCGCACTCGGCCGCGATCGCCAGGAACTCGGAGGCGCCGTAGCCGTTGCGCACGCGGCAGCCGAAAACCCGTGCCAGACGCGCGCGCACCGCCTCGCACAGGCATTCGCCGCCGGTCCACAGCTCGGCCAGCCGCAGCCGCAGGCGGCCAGCGCGCTGCTCGTCGGCCAGCAGGTCGGCCGCGGTCGGATAGGTCGCCAGCAGAGTCGGCGCGTAATCGTTCAACTGGGCGACCAGCTGCGGCAGCGGCGCCAGCAGCGAGAAGACGCGCACCCGACCCGCGAGCCACGGGAAATTGCGCCGCAGCCGCTCCACCGAGGCGGCGCCGGCGAAATGCCCGCCGGTGGCGGCCACCAGCGCGTAGCGATCGCCGTCCAGCAGGTGGGCGGCGACCTGCGCCGGGCTGTGCAGGCCGCGGAAGCGGCAGGCTTCCAGCGCGTCGTAAATGGCGAGCGCCGCGCGGTCGTGCAGGAAGATGCCGGGTACGCCGGTGGTGCCGGAGCTGGTCCACACGGCATAGCGGTCGCGCAGCAGGCGGCCGTCCGGCGGCCGCTGCAGGAAGCGGTCGATCTGCGCGCGCGGCAGGTCGCGCACGGTCAGCCCCGCCTCGAGGTCCTGCATCAGCATCGGTTTGGTGACGACCGGCAGCGCCGCAAGCGGCAGATGCGCCGCATCGGGCAGCCCCGCATACAGGCGCCGGTACAGCGGCGCGGCGGCACGCGCGAAATCCACCAGCGAGCGCAGCCGCTGCCCGGTGCGCCGGATCAGCGCGCCCGCCGACTGGCCCTGGGCAAGCCAGACGTCGCCCGCGGCCGCGATCGTGCGCTCGGCGGCGAACCGCGCCGCAGCCTCCCGCGCGTGACGATCCGCGACGACCATCTTTTGGATTGCCCTGCCTCGCCCGCCATCATTCTGACCGCCGGCGCGCGCCGTTTCGATGGCGTATCGCCGCGATGCGGACCGCGGCGAATTGGGCGGCTCTGGCGTGCCTTTTCGGCCGATTCGGAATCCGTCCGACACCTAAAGTCAGCGCACTTCCTACATCGAACGACGGGGGCACACGATGGACCGCGAATTGCAGACGCTGATCGCACCGATCACCAGCCGGCTCTGGATGCTCGGGAAGAAACCGGCACCGGCCGCGACCCGCCGCCGCCCCCTGCGGGCCGGCGCCACCGCGCGCCTGCGGCAGCGGCCGCCCGCGCCGGCCGCGCTCTGACGGTCAGGGCAGCGGCTCGACCTCGACTAAGCAGTCGTAGAAGGTCGGCGCCCGACCGATGTCGGTTAAGCGCTGGCTGGTCAGTTCGTTCGCGTTCTTGCCGTCGCGCGCCAGCTTCTTCCACCAGATCGACGGCGCGACCACCACCTGCGGCCGGGTGCGATCGGTCACGCGCGCGGTGAGCTCCAGCACGCCGCGATCGTTGAAGACGCGCACGCGGGCGCCGTCGACGACGCCGCGCGCCGCCGCATCGGCCGGGTGGATCTCCAGCGTCGGCTCGCCCTCGGCGGCGCGCAGGCTGTCCACGTTGACGAACGTAGTGTTCAGGAAGTGGCGGGCCGGCGGCGAGATCAGCGCCAGCGGATAGCGCGCCGCAAGCTGCGGATTGGACGTCGGGCCCTCATAGGGCGGCACGTAGCCCGGCAGCGGATCGAGGCCCAGATCGGCCAGGCGCTGCGAGTAGAACTCGCATTTGCCGCTGGGCGTGGCGAAGCCGCCCTCGGCAAACGGCGCGTAGGGCTGCGGCAGATCCAGCCGCTGCCAGCCGCGCGCCTTCAGCCGTTCCCAGTCGTAGCCTGCCGCCGCGCCCTCGCGCAGAAAGGCCTGCGCGGCGATCTGCTCGTCGCTGTCCGCAAAACACGGATCGGTGAAACCGAGCGCGCGCGCCAGCCGCCGGAAGATCTCGGTGTTCGGCAGCGCCTGCCCGCGCGGCGCGATGGCAGGGTTGTTGGCGACGATGTCAAAGTGCCCGTAGGACGCATGGACGTCGACGTGCTCGAGTTGCGTCGTGGCCGGCAACAGGTAGTCGGCGTAATCGGCGGTGTCGGTCTGGAACTGCTCCAGCACCACCGTGAACAGGTCCTCGCGCGCGAACCCCCGCGCCACCTTGGCCGACTCGGGCGCCACCGCCACCGGATTGCTGTTGTAGACGATGATGGCCTCGATCGGCGGATCGGCGCCGAGCAGCGCATCGCCGATCGTGCTCATGTTGATCGTGCGCGGCTGGCGCCCGCCCAGCAGATCCGGCCGCTGCAGCGCCTGCAGGTTGCGCGGGTAGGCGCCGCTGGTCGACAGCAGCAGGCCGCCGGCCGGATCGCGCCAGTGGCCAGCGAGCGCCGGCAGGCAGGCCACCGCGCGCACGGCGTTACCGCCGCCGGCGGCGCGCTGCATGCCGTAGTTCAGGCGGATCGCGGCCGGCCGCAAATGCCAGTAATCGTGCGCGAGCTGCTCGACGTCGGCCGCCGTGATGCCGCACAGTTGCGCCACGCGCGCCGGCGGAAACTGCTGTGCCCGCGCCGCGAGGGCCTCGAAGCCCAGCGTGTGACGCGCGATGTAGTCGTGATCGAGCCAGTCCTCGCGGATCAGCACATGCATGACGCCAAGCGCCAGTGCGGCGTCGGTGCCGGGCAGCAGCGCGATGTGCTGGTGGCATTTTTCCGCCGTCAGCGAGCGGTACGGATCGATCGCAATCAAGCGCGCGCCGGCGCGCTTGGCCTGCTGCGCGTAGCGCCACAGGTGCAGGTTGGAGGCCACCGCGTTGGCGCCCCAGAAGATGATCAGCCGCGCCTGCGCGAAGGCCTCTGGCGCGGTGCCGGTGCGGATGCCCAGCGTGTACTGCAGCGCCTCCGACCCGGCGGAGGCGCAAATCGTGCGGTCCAGCAAGCTTGCGCCCAGCTTGTGGAAGAAGCGCGCCGCCATCGACTCGCCCTGCACCAGCCCCATGGTGCCGGCGTAGCTGTACGGCAGGATGCGCTGCGGATCGACGGCGGCGATCGCGCGCAGGCGCGCGGCGATTTCCGCGATCGCCTGCTCCCAGCTCACCGGCTCGAAACGCCCCTGCCCCTTGCGGCCGACGCGCTTCAGCGGCTGCAGCAGCCGCTGCGGGTGGTAGACGCGCTCCAGATAACGGCTGACCTTCGTGCACAGCACGCCGGCCGTGTGCGGATGCTCGGGGTCGCCGGCGATATGCACCGCCACGCGCGCGCCGTCGCGCTGCTCCACCGTGACCCGCATCGCGCAGGTGTCCGGGCAGTCGTGCGGGCAGGCGGCGCGCACCTGCACGCGAGCCGGGAGGGCGGGCGCGTGCATCAGCGGTGTTCGGACAGCAGCAGGCCCGCTTTGCGCATCCTCGCCTGTTGACTGGGCAAGCGAAACAGGCTGGCCTTGCAGCGGCTACGGTCCTCGTTGGGGCGCAACTTCACGCAGCGCCGCAAAAGACGCTGGCGCGCGTAGATGCGCCACTTGCGCAAAGCGTCGCGGAGGCTCCGCCGCACCAGCTGCGTATGACGCCGCCGTAACCCAGCCGCCGATCGGGCGGCGGCCGCGTCGGCCAGTGCAGACGGCGCGTTCATGGCGTGCAAGCGCAAAGAGAGCTGCGCAGATTGTACGGGGCAACGTGGCAGAGGCCGCCTTGCCCGCCCCAGACCGGGCGCGGCTATGCTCGCACCTGGCGCGCCCTGCGGGGATAAGCTACGAGAGGCGCGCCATCCGAGGAGACAACGATGAAAAGGTACCGTGCATCGACAATCCCAATGACTGCAGCGGCGTTCGCACTCGCCGGCTGCGCGGTGTTTTTACCAGGCCCCCGTGTGGCAGTGGCCGAGCTGATGCCGACGGAGGGCAATTTCGTCGCCGGCACTGCACGCTTTGAGCAGCATGGCGACAAAGTGGTGATCACGGCCGAAATCCGCGGACTACCACCCGGCGGCGAGCATGGCTTCCACGTGCACGAGAAAGGCGACTGCTCCTCGCCTGATGCGATGAGCGCAGGCGGGCATTTCAACCCCGGCGGCAAGCCGCACGGACACTATGGTCACGCGGAGCGCCACGCCGGCGACCTGCCGAACCTGCTGGCGGATGCCGACGGGGTGGCGAAGTTCCGCTTCGAGACCACGGTGCTTACGGTGCGGCCGGGGCCGGCCAGCGTGATCGGTCGCGCGCTGGTCGTGCACCGCGATCCGGACGATTACAAATCGCAGCCGGCCGGCAACTCCGGCCCGCGCATCGCCTGCGGCGTGATCCGCGCCGCTTCCTGACGGCGACGGCGCGATGAACCTGATCGACCGCATCGTGCAGTTCCGCGCCGAGCTGCAGGCGATCCGCCGCGA
>JANWUU010000167.1 GCA_025057735.1 Burkholderiaceae bacterium | reverse complement strand
GCGCAATGCCATCCGCATGAGCGCGCTGATGCGGCAGCGGGTGGTGTACGTGCTGACGCACGATTCGATCGGGCTGGGCGAGGACGGTCCCACGCATCAGCCGGTCGAGCACGCCGCCAGCCTGCGGCTGATTCCGAACCTTGACGTCTGGCGACCGTGCGACGGTGTCGAGACGGCGGTCGCCTGGCGCGCGGCCCTCGACCGCCGCGAGGGTCCGACCGCGCTGCTGCTGTCGCGCCAGAACGTTACCCAGCAGACGCGCGGCGCCGCCACCGAGGCGGCGATCGCGCGCGGCGGCTATGTGCTGTCCGACACCGCACTGCCGCTGGCGGTCGTGCTGATCGCCACCGGCTCCGAGGTGGAGCTCGCGCTCGCCGCCCAGCGCGAGCTGGCCGCGCAGGGCATCGGGGCGCGTGTGGTCTCGATGCCCAGCACGTCGGTATTCGACCGCCAGGATGCGTCCTGGCAGAACGACGTGCTGCCGCCTGCGGTGCCGCGGGTAGCCGTCGAAGCCGGCCACCCCGATTACTGGCGCAAGTACGTAGGCCTCAGCGGCCGCGTGGTCGGTCTGGCGCGCTTCGGCGAATCCGCCCCGGCGGCAAAACTGTACGAATACTTCGGGCTGACGCCGGCGGCGGTGGTCGCCGCCGTGCGCGAGGCGCTGGAAGCGCAGCGCGCGCGCCCAGCCCGCATCGCCGCGTAGACTTTGCGGGCGACGGTGCGCACCGGGAGACGGCGATGGCGGCGGAAGGCAAGGCGGAACAACTCGGGGTACCGGCGCCCGACTTCGCGCTGCCCGGCGTGGATGGCCGCATCTGGACGCGCGACCAGTGCCGCGGGCCGAACGGTCTGCTGGTGATCTTCCTCTGCAACCACTGCCCGTACGTGCAGGCGGCGATCGCGCGCATCGTGCGCGATGCGCGCGAGCTCACCGCGCACGGCATCGACACGGTCGGCATCAACGCCAACGACCCGTCGGCCTATCCGGAGGATTCGTTCGACGCGATGAAGACCTACGCGCAGCGCTGGGCGCTGCCGTTTCCGTACCTGTTCGACGAGACGCAGCAGGTGGCGCGCGCCTACGGCGCGGTCTGCACGCCGGATTTCTTCGGCTACGACGCGCGCCTGCAGTTGCAGTACCGCGGGCGGCTCGATGCCGGGCGCAAGGATCCGCCGCCGCCGGGGGCGGCGCGCGAACTGTTCGACGCCATGGTGCAGATCGCCCGCACCGGCATGGGCCCTCCGCTGGAGCGCCAGCAGCCCTCGATCGGCTGCTCGATCAAGTGGCGCCCCGCCTAACCGTCATCTGAGCGCGCAGCCCCTTCGGCAAGGCGCACGAGCGCAGCCAGCATGTCGTTCACGGGGGTGGCCACGCCCCGCGCGCGCCCCCGGCGCGCGACCTCGCCGTTGATGTGCTCGATCTCGGTACGGCGGCCGCGCGCCAGATCCTGCGCCATCGACGATTTCTGCGTCGGCATCAAGGCGGCCACGCGCGCCACCGCGTCCAGCGTCTCCGCCAGCGGCAACGGCACCCCCTCGGCCTGCGCGACGGCCACCGCCTCCTGCGCCGCGCGCTGCATCAGCGCCCGCACCTCGGCGTCGCCGGTCATGCGCGCGTAGTCGGCCTGCGTCAGCGCCGAGATCGCGTTGTAGGCGCAGTTGACCGCCAGCTTGCGCCACAGCTCCAGGCGCATGTCCTGCGCGATGCGCACGGCAAAACCGGCCGCCGTGAACAGCGCCGCCAAGGC
>JANWUU010000112.1 GCA_025057735.1 Burkholderiaceae bacterium | reverse complement strand
CGGCGAAGAACCGCGCCGCCTACACGCGCGATCTGGGACGGCTCGATTTCGTGCTGTTGACGCACGCGCACATCGATCATTGCGGGCTGCTGCCGCGCTTCGCGCCCGCCGCGCCGCGGCAACCGACGCCGCTCGTCTACTGCACACGGCCGACCGCGGATCTGGTGCCGGTGATGCTGAAAGACAGCGCGTTCGTGCAGGGGCGCGACGACCGCCGCGGCGGCGCGTACGCGCCGCTATACGACGTGGCCGCCGTCGACCGGCTGGCGCCACGACTGATCGGCATGCCCTACGACGTGGAGTTCCGGCCGCATCCGGCGGCGACCGTGCGCTTCCGCAATGCCGGGCACATCGTCGGCGCGGCCTTCGTCGAGGTGCGCGTGCGCGAGGACGGGCGCGAGCGGCTGCTGGTGGTCTCCGGCGATCTGGGCGAGGCCTCACCGCTGCTGGTGCGCGACCGCGCGCAGGCGGAGGCGGCCGACGTGCTGGTGGTCGAATCCACGTACGGCGACCGCAACCACCGCGGTCTGCAGGAGACCGAGGACGAGCTGGTGCAGGTGGTGGCCGACGTGCTGCAAAAGCGGCGCGGCAACGTGATCGTGCCGGCGTTCGCCCTCGGAAGAACGCAGGAATTCCTGCTGCTGCTGTACCGGCTGGCGCAGGCGGGGCGCGTGCAGGCGCCGCTGGTGTTCGTCGATTCGCCGCTGGCACGGCAGGCGAGCGAGGTCACGTTCGCGCATCTGGAGGCCCTGGACGAGCTGGCCGCCGAGTTCCACGCTGCCTACACGCGCCGGCCGGGTGCGCCCAAGCTGCCGTTCGCGCTGCGCTACACGGAGAGCGTGGAGGATTCGATGTTCTTAAACTCGATCCGCAATGGCGCGCTGATCATCGCCGCCAGCGGCATGTGCGAGGCCGGCCGTATCCGCCACCACCTGCGGCACAACCTGTCGCGGCGCGAGTGCGCCGTGCTGTTCACCGGCTTCCAGGCGGCCGGCACACTGGGCCGCCAGCTCGTCGACGGCGCGAAAAGCGTACGCCTGTTCGGCGACACGGTGCCGGTGCGCGCCAGCCTGCACACGCTGGGCGGGCTGTCCGCACATGCCGGGCAGGATTCGCTGATCGACTGGCTGCGCGGCTTCGCGCGCCGGCCGAAGGCGACCTTTATCGTGCACGGCGAGCCCACGGCTGCGCATGCGTTTTCGGCCCGCATCGCGCGCGAGCTGCGCTGGCCGACCACGGTGGCCGAGCCGCTGCAACCCTATGCCGTCTGAACCCAGCGCTGGCATGCAGGCGCTCGCCGCGCGCCGGGTGGCGATCGACACCTACCGCGAGAACGTCGTTTACCTGCGGCGCGACTGCCCGCTGGTGCGCGCCGAAGGCTTCCAGGCGCTCGCCAAGGTTTAGGTGCGCGCCGGCGCGCGCGAGATCCTGGCGGTGCTCAACGTGGTGGATGACGCACGCCTGCTGGGCGCATGCGAGCTGGGTCTGTCCGAGGAGGCGTTCGCGCAGCTCGGCGTGGCCGAGGGCGATGCGCTCACGGTGGCGCACGCCGAGCCGCCGGCGTCGCTGGCGGCGCTCAAGCGCAAGATCGCCGGCCACCGCCTGTCGCGCGAGGAGATCGTCGCCATCGTGCGCGACATCGCCGCGCACCGCTATTCGAAGGTCGAGCTGGCCGCGTTCGTCGTCGCCACCCACCAGGTCGAACTGGACCGCGACGAGGTGCTGCATTTGACCGCGGCGATGGCGGCGGCCGGACGCCGCTTCGACTGGCGCGCGCTCGATCCGGCGGCGCTGGTCGTGGACAAGCACTGCATCGGCGGCATTCCGGGCAACCGCACCTCGATGCTGGTGGTGCCGATCGTGGCCGTGCACGCCGAGCGCGCCGGCATGCTGATGCCCAAGACCTCCAGCCGCGCCATCACCTCGCCGGCGGGCACCGCCGACACGATGGCCTGTCTGGCGGCGGTGGAACTGCCGTTCGAGCGCATGGCCGAGGTCGTGCGCGCGCAGCGCGGCTGCCTCGCCTGGGGCGGCCGCGCGGCGCTGTCGCCGGCCGACGACGTACTGATCTCGGTGTCGCGCCCGCTGTCGCTCGACGCACCGGCGCAGATAGTGGCCTCCATTTTGAGCAAGAAGATCGCAGCCGGCTCCTCGCACCTGCTGCTGGACATCCCGCTCGGGCCCACGGCCAAGGTGCGCGACATGCCCTCGGCGCTGCGGCTGAGGAAGCTGTTCGAGTACGTCGCGCGGCACCTGGGGCTGACGCTGGAAGCGGTGATCACCGATGGCCGCCAGCCGGTGGGCCGCGGCATCGGCCCGGCGCTGGAGGCGCGCGACGTGATGCAAGTGCTGCATGGGGATCCGCGCGCGCCGGCGGATCTGCGCGAGAAGGCGCTGCGGCTGGCTGGCCGCGTGCTGGAGTTCGACCCGGCGGTGCCCGGCGGCGCGGGCTATGGGCTGGCGGCGCAGATCCTGCAGTCCGGGCGCGCGCTGGCCAAGATGCAGGCCATTATCGATGCGCAGGGACGGCGCCCGTTTGACTGGCGCGCGCCGCCGGTGGCGCTGCTGCAGCACACCGTCTGCGCGCACGCCGACGGCGTCGTCACCGGCATCGACTGCGAGCGGCTGGCGCGCATCGCGCGGCTGGCGGGCGCGCCGCAGACGCCGACCGCTGGTGTTGACCTGCTGCGCAAGCTGGGCGAGCCCGTGGCGCGCGGTGAGGCGCTCTATCGCATCTACGCCGGCAGTCTGGCCGAATTGCAATTCGCACTGGACGTCGCTTCCCGCGCCAGTGGCTTTACCATCGGGCCGATGGAAGACCTGCCGCCGGCGGTGGGGGAGTTCTAGGCGGGGGAGTTTCAGGCGGTGTTGGCGCGGCGGACGCGGCGGCGGGCTGTGCCGTCGGGACGGCGGCCGCCACACTGCGCCACTGAACGCAGGAGCCCGGGCACGCGCCATGCTGCTTGCTTTCGACGATGAATGGGATGCCGCACAGCGGCTGGGCCAGGCCGCGCGCTTGGCCCCGGTGTGCATCGCGCGGCACCGTTTCCCCGACGGGGAAATCAAGCTGACGTTGCCGCCGGCGCTGCCACCCCGGGTGGTGCTGCTGCGCTCGCTGGCGCAGCCGAACGAGAAACTGGTCGAGCTGCTGCTTGCCTCGCGCGCGGCGCGCGAGCTGGGGGCGGCACACCTGACGCTGGTGGCGCCTTACCTCGCCTACATGCGGCAGGACATGGCGTTCGCGCCGGGCGAGGCGGTCAGCCAGCGCATCGTCGGCGCCTTTCTCGCCACGCTGTTCGACCGCGTGATCACGGTAGACCCGCATCTGCACCGCATCGACGATCTGCGCGCCGCGATCCCCCTGCCGGAGGCCGTTTCCTTATCGGCCGCACCGGCGATCGGCGCCTTCTTGCGGCAGCGGGTGCCGGGGGCGCTGCTGCTGGGGCCGGACGCGGAGTCGGCGCAGTGGGTCGAGCAGGCGGCCGCGGCCGGCGGCTTCGCCTGGGGCGTCGCCACCAAGCAGCGGCATGGCGACCGCGACGTGCGGATCGCATTGCCGGCGCTGGCGCTGCGAGGGCGCGAGGTGGTGCTACTGGATGACGTGGCCAGCACGGGCAGCACGCTGGCACAGGCCGCGCGCGCGGTCTACGAGGCCGGCGCGGCGCGCGTGTACGTCGCGGTCACGCACGGGCTGTTCGTCGATGGGGCGCTGGCGGCGTTACGGCAGGCGGGTGTCGAGGAGATCTGGAGCGCCGACACGGTGCCTCATCCGACTAACGCGATCACGGTGTTGCCGCTGCTGGCGCGGGCGCTCGCGGCTTGAGGAGGAAAACGGCCCGCCGGGCCAAGCACGACGGGCCGGGGGCGCTTCAGGCCGCCAGCTTCTTGATGAACTTGTTGGCCGTTCTGGTCAGCTCGAACATGTCGGCCTTGGCCTTGCCGAGGAGGGCGCGCAGCTTCTCGTCAGCATTGATCATGCGCCGCTGCACGGCGTCCTGCAGCTTGTTCTTCTTGATGTAGTCCCACAGCCGCTTCGTGATTTCGGTGCGCGGCATCGGCTTGTCGCCCACGATCGCCGCCAGCGGGCCGGTCGGCTGATGCGGCGCCATGAAGGCCGGGTTCGGCTTGCGGGCGGATTTCTTTTTCGCCGCCTTCTTCGGCGCGGCCTTCTTCGCGACCTTCTTGGCCGCTTTCTTCGCCGCCTTCTTGGCCGGGGCTTTCTTGGCCGCTTTCTTTCCCTTCTTCGTTGCCATGCTCATCTCCAGAAAAGTTGCGGGATCCACAGCGACAGCGTTCTCATCGTGACACCGCGGAAGAGCGCTCTCGTTGCGTGACGCGGATACTACGAGCGAAACGAAGCGCAAAGCAAGCATTTTCAGAGGGAAAACGTCTGCCACGCGGGTGGCGCGGCGGCCTTTTTCAGAGGAGAAAAACGCCGGCGCGGTCTGCGCCGGTCACGCGGCGAGCTCCGGCTGGCCTACTAGATGTTGGATGGCAGGGCCAAAATCGGCCGAGATGTTGAGCCCCTAGTGGCCCGCGGCGCACCGTCAGTAATCGCGCCCGCGCGCCAGCCACACGGTGGCGGCGCGCAGCAGCGCGTACGCGCACCAGTTGGCCAGACGCCACCACCAGCGCCGCTGGCGGAAGTCGCGCGGGTCGAGGCGGCGTGCGTCTTCGGCCAGCGCGCGCTCCAGCACCCCCTTGAGCGCCGTGGCGAAGCGCCTGTCGTAGATCACCACGTTGGCCTCGCGCGCCAGCAGCAGGGAGTAGGGATCGATGTTGCTGGAGCCGACCGTGGCCCAGTGGTCGTCGATCACCGCCACCTTGGCGTGCAGATAGCTCGGCAGGTATTCGTGGATCTCCACACCGGCGGCCAGCAACTGCCCGTATAGGGCCTGCTGGCCATAGTGCTGGATCGCGTATTCGGCGCGTCCCTGCAGTAGCAGACGCACCCGCACGCCGCGCGCGGCGGCGGCGCGTAGCGCGGCGCGGAAACGCCGCCCCGGGATGAAGTAGGCGTTGGCGATTAGGATCTCGCGCCGGGCGGCCGCGATGGCCTGCAGGTAGGCCCGCTCGATCGTGCGCCGGTGGCGCAGGTTGTCGCGCAACAGCAGCGCCGCCGCCACGCCGCCGGGGAAGGCGGCCGGCTTCGGCAGCCGCGCCGGCGAGGGCAGGGGCTCGGCGCGCGTGCGCGGATCGATGGCCGACAGCGTCCACCACAGCCGCCGGCCGGCCAGCGCCACCTCGGCCACGATCGGCCCTTGCAGTGCGACGGCGAAGTCGAAGCGGGGGCCGAGGCGGCCGTCGGCCTCGTGCGGAAGGTCGTCGATGATGTTGATGCCGCCGACGAAGGCCAGCCGGTCGTCGACCACCGCCAGCTTGCGGTGCAGCCGGCGCAGCAGTTTGCGCTCGAGCCGCCACCAGCGCTCCGGACGGTAGATGCGCACCTGCGCGCCGCAGGCGCCGAGCTCGCGCACCAGCCGGCGCGCGTACTCGCCGCCGCCGAAGCCGTCGATCAGCACCCGCACCTGCACGCCCCGTGCCGCCGCCTGCCCCAAGGCTTCGGCGAAACGGTGGCCGGTGGCGTCGTCGGCGAAGATGTATGTCTCCAGATGCACCGAGGCGCGCGCCTCGGCGATCGCTTCCAGCAGGCGCGGGAAATACTGCTCGCCGTTGACCAGCAGCTCGACCCGGTTGCCCGCATACACGACCGGCCGCCGTGCGAAGGCCGGGCGCAGGGCGGCGCGCGCGGGGGCATGCTGCTCGAGCAGCCGTGACTTCATCGCAGCTCGAGCTGCGCAATCAGCGGGGCGTGATCCGAGCGGCGCGCCCACGTCAGCCCGCGCGGCACCTGCACCTCCAGCACCGAAAAGCCGCGCACGTAGATGCGGTCCAGCGTCAGCCAGGGCGCGAAGCTCGGAAAGGTGCGCGCCACCGCCGGCCGCGCATCGCTGCCATCGCGCCAGGGCAGCAGCCGGTCGAGCACCGTCCGCTGCAGTGGCGGCGGCGCGCAGCTGGTCACCTCCTGCACGCCGAGTTCCTCCCGCAGCAGGGCGTCGACGCGCTTCTGCCAGTCGTTGAAATCGCCGGCGATGATCACCGGCGCGCGCGGCGGGATCTCGCTGCGTACGAAATCGATCAGGAACCCGGCCTGCCGCACGCGGCTGCGCTTGATCAGGCCGAAGTGCACGCAGATCAGGTGCACGTCGCGGCCGCGGCCACGGCCGAAGCGCGATACCGCGTGCAGCAGGCCGCGCTTCTCCAGCGCATGGTCGGAGATGTCGTGGTTGGTGAAATGCCGGATCGGATGCCGCGACAGGATCGCGTTGCCATGGTGGCCGTGCGGGTAGACCGCATTCATCCCGTAGGCGCGGTGCTCGTAGCCGATCGTGGCCAGGTACTCGAGTTGGGTGGCGTCCGGATAGTGGGCGTGGCGCGCCAGCCGCTCGTTGCGGTCCTGCACCTCCTGCAGGAACACGATGTCGGCGTCGATCGTGTGCAGGGCCAGGCGGATGTCGTGGATGCGCGGCCGCCGGCGGATGCCGGTCACGCCTTTGTGGATGTTGTAGGTCGCGACACGCAGCTGCATGGCAAGACGGGCAAGACGATGTCCTTACGATAACGCCCGTGCCCGATGTTCCGTTTTCGCCCGCGCGCCGCCGCTGGCTGCGGCTGGCGCTGGCCGCCGCGTTGCCGCAGCCGTGGCGGACCGCCGCGGCGCTGCCGCGGCCGCGGCTCGCCGACCATCCGTTCCCGCTCGGAGTGGCCAGTGGCCCAGCGGGCGCTGACGGCGTGGTGCTGTGGACGCGGGTGGCCCCCGGTCTGCCGCATGCGCTCGCGCGCTTGTCGCATCTGCCGCTGTCCGAGTACCTGGCGGCGCGCCGCACCCTGGAGGAGGCGGCGCAGACGTGGGAGGTGCGCTGGGAGGTGGCGGCCGACGAGCGGTTCCGCAAGATCGTGCGCCGGGGTACCGCCATCGCGCGACCGGAGCTCGGCCACAGCGTGCACGTGGAGCTCATGGGGCTCGCCCCCGGGCGCTGGTACCACTACCGCTTCCTGCTCGGCGATGCGGTCAGTGGGGTGGGCCGCACGCGTACGGCCCCCGTGCGCGCGCAGCGGCTGCGCTTCGCGCTCGCCTCCTGCCAGCACTACGAATACGGTCACTTCGGCGCGTACGGGGCGATGCGCGCCGACGACCCCGCGCTCGTGCTGTTCGTCGGCGACTACATCTACGAGGGCGGTCCGCGCGAGCGGCGCTTCCGTCCGCACCCATTTCCGGCCGCGCGCACCCTGACCGACTACCGGCTGCGCCATGCG
>JANWUU010000107.1 GCA_025057735.1 Burkholderiaceae bacterium | reverse complement strand
ACCTCCACCATGAACCGCCTGATGGTGGTGGAGCTGGCGCTGCCGGCCGTCGTGCCGGGACTTCTGGTCGGTCTGCACTACGCGCTGCAACTGCTGCGGCCGCGCCTCGGGTTCGGCTCCGACGTGGGCGGGCGCCGCACGCCGTGGATCGTCGGCGGCATGGTGGTACTGGCCGCCGGCGCGGTGCTGGCGGCGCTGGCCATTGTCGTCATGGGCACGCATCCGCTGCCCGGCATCGCCTTGGCCGCGCTCGCCTTCACGGCCATCGGGCTGGGCGTCGGCGCCGCCGGCACGACGCTGCTGGTGCTGCTCGCCAAACGCGTCGCGCCGGCGCGCCGCGCGGCGGCGGCGATGGTGGTGTGGGTGATGATGATCGCCGGCTTCATCGTCACCGCGGCGGTGGTGGGCCGACTGCTCGACCCCTACTCGCCGGCGCGGCTGCTGGCGCTCGCTGCGGCAGTGGCGTCGTGCGCCGTCCTCCTGACGCTGGTGGCGGTGCGCGGCGTAGAGCGCACGCCGGCGCCGACGCCGGCGGCGACCGCGCGCGGTGCGGCGCCGCGCACCAGCTTCCGCGCGGCGCTGCGCGAGGTGTGGGGCGAGGCGCAGGCACGCCGCTTCGCCGTCTTCATCTTTGTCTCGATGCTGGCGTTCAGCGCGCAAGACCTGATCCTGGAGCCGTTCGCCGGACTGGTGTTCGACTACACGCCCGGCGAATCGACCCGATTGTCCGGCGTGCAGAACGCGGGGGTGCTCGCGGGCATGGTGATCGTCGGTCTGCTTGCCGGCCGGGTCGGCGGCGCCCTCGGATCGCTGCGGCTGTGGACGCTGCTCGGCTGCGTGGCGTCGGCTGCCGCGCTCTTCGGGCTGACGGCCGCCGCCGTGGTCGGCAACGGCTGGCCGCTGGCGGTCAACGTGGCCGCGCTCGGCGCCGCCAACGGCGCCTATGCGGTGGCGGCGATCGGCTCGATGATGGGCATCGTCGGCAGCGGCGCCGCGCAACGCGAGGGGGTACGCATGGGCATCTGGGGGGCGGCACAGGCGATCGCTTTCGGTCTGGGCGGTTTTCTCGGCACGCTCGCCTCGGACCTCGCGCGTCTGCTCCTGGACTCCGCGGCCCTTGCGTACGGTGCCGTGTTTGCGCTCGAGGGCGCGGGCTTCCTGCTGGCGGCCGTCCTGGCCGCGCGTCTGACACCGGCGCCGCGCGGCGCAGCCGCGGGGACCGTGCCGGCGTTGGCGATGGCGCGCAAGTGAGGCCATGTCTGCCACGTACGACGCCGTCGTGATCGGCGGCGGGCCCGCCGGTGCCACCGCAGCGACGGAACTCGCGCGGCGGCGTCGGCGTGTGCTGCTGCTGGACCGCGCCGGCCGCATCAAGCCCTGCGGCGGTGCCGTGCCGCCGCGGCTGCTGCAGGAATTCGCCATCCCGGAGTCGCTGCTGGTGGCGCGAATCGACAGCGCGCGCATCGTGGCGCCCTCGCAGCGGCGCGTCGACATGGCGATCGGCAACGGGTTCGTCGGCATGGTCGATCGCGGCGAGTTCGACGAGTGGCTGCGCGCGCGCGCTGCCGCCGCCGGCGCCGAGCGCCGCGACGCAACCTTCCGCGCGTTGTCCCGCGCCGGCGACGGCACGGCGGTGGTGCGCTTCGCGCAGGCCGGGGGCACAGACCACGAGGTGCGCGCGCGCGCAGTGATCGGTGCCGACGGCGCGCGCTCGGCGGTGGCCGAACAGGCGCTCGGGCCGCAGGCCCAGCCGCCCTGCGTCTTCGCCTACCACGAGATCGTGCGTTCGCCGACGCAACGCACGGGCGGCTTCGATCCGCGGCGCTGCGACGTCGTCTATGACGGCCGCATCTCGCCGGACTTCTACGGCTGGATCTTTCCGCACGGCCCGGTGACCAGCGTCGGCGCGGGCACCGCGCGCAAAGGTTTCTCGGTGCGTGGCGCGGTGGCAGCGCTGCGCGCTGCCGCCGGCATGGCCGATGCCGAGATCGTCCGTCGCGAGGGGGCGCCGATTCCCCTGCAACCGCGGCGCGTCTGGGACAACGGCCGCGACGTGGTGCTCGCTGGCGATGCCGCCGGGGTGGTGGCACCCGCCTCGGGTGAGGGGATCTACTACGCGATGGTGAGCGGCCGGCTGGCGGCGGAGGCAGTGGACGAGCTCCTGGCCAGCGGCGACGCGCGCTGTCTGCGCTCGGCACGGCAGCGCTTCATGCGCGAGCACGGACGCGTCTTCTGGATCCTCGGCATCATGCAGCGGTTCTGGTATTCGAGCGACAATCGGCGCGAACGCTTCGTCGCCATCTGCCGGGATCCGGACGTGCAATATCTGACCTGGGAAGCCTACCTGCACAAGCGGCTGGTGCGGGCGCGGCCGCTCGCCCACTTGCGCATCTTCGCGAAGGATCTCGCGCACCTGCTCGGCCTGCTGCGCGCATGAAAGACGCCGCCGCGTCGGCGCGTCTGCGCGCTTCCCTGGTGGCGGCGGCCGGCGTCTGCGCCGTGGCGGCCGCCGGCGGGCTGCTGACCGACATCGGCCCCTGGTACTACGCCTTGCGCAAGCCGAGCTGGCAGCCGCCGGACTGGGCGTTCGGCCCGGCCTGGACCCTGATCTTCGCGCTGACGGCGATCGCCGCCGTGCTCGCCTGGGAGGGCGCCGCCTCCCGCGCCGCGCGCGCGCGCCTGCTGTGGGCGCTGGCGGTCAACGGCGCACTGAACGTCCTGTGGAGCGCGCTGTTTTTCCGCCTGCGGCGTCCCGACTGGGCGCTGCTGGAGGTCGTGCTGCTGTGGCTGTCGATCGTGGTCCTGATGGCGGTGGCCGGCCGCTCCTCGCGTCTGGCGCCATGGCTGCTCTTGCCGTATCTCGCGTGGGTCTCCTTCGCCGCCTGGCTGAATCTGACCATCGTGCGCCTCAACGGCCCGTTCGGCGGCACATGAGCGCGCGCCGCGATCGCCGGCTCTAGCGCAAAGGTCTACACTGGGCACTCGGCCACCGCTGGGTATCCGCCGGTGCGCCCGCGCGGAGACGATCCTTGACCGACTGCACCGACGACGACTGCGACCTCGCCCGACTGTCGCCTTTCGCCTCGGAGTTGGCGCGGGTGATCGCCACGGTGGCGAGCGACATCGCGCTGGTGATCGACGCCGACGGGGTCGTCCGCAGCGTGGCCGTCGGTCCTGGCGGCGGGGTGGAGTCGGCCGTGCAGCGATGGGTGGGGCGGCCCTGGGCCGACACCGTTACGCGCGAGACGCGGCCGAAGATCGAGCAACTGCTGCGCGAAGCGGCGGGCGGCGGGCCGGCACGCCGGCGCGAAGTCAATCATCCGGGCGACGACGGCACCGAGATCCCGGTCGCGTATGCGGCGATCCGGCTCGGGGACGCCGGGCCGGTGCTCGCGGTCGGCCGCGAACTGCGCGTGGTGGCCGCCCTGCAGCAGCGCTTCCTCGACGCACAGGCGGAACTCGAGCGGGAGTACTGGAAAAAGCGGCGCGCCGAGGCGCGCTACCGCACCCTGTTCCAGGTCGCCACCGATGCCGTCCTCATCGTCGATGCGGCCACGCTGACCGTCGTCGATGCCAACCAGGCGGCGGTGGAACTGTTCGACATCGACGCCGCACGCCTGGTCGGCAACCAGGCGACCGCCGGCATCGACCGCGGCTCGCGCGCGGCGGTGGAGGAACTGCTCGCCACCGCGCGTGCCTCCGGCAAGCCCGGCGAGATCAAGGCGCGTCTGCTCGGCCGGCAGGCCGTGGTGCGCGTGTCGGCCACGCCGTTTCGCGCCGAAGGCAGCATGCTGTTGCTGGTGCGCGCCAGTCGCGTCGAGGCCTTCGAGGCCGGCGCGGCCCGCCTCGCGCGCATGGTGGAGTTGATGCCGGACGCCCTGATCGTCTGCGACGCGGGCGGGCGTGTGCTGATGGCCAATCGCGCCTTCGTCGACCTGCTCCGTCTGGGCGAGGAGGGCGAGGTGATCGGCCGCCCGCTCGGAACCTGGCTGGACCCGGCTGGGGACGATCTGCGCGCCCTGCTGGCGGCCGTGCAGCGTAACGGCATCGTCTCGCAGCAGACCGTGCGCGTCTTTCCGGCTGCCGGCATGGCCACCGACGTCTCGGTGTCGGCCGTGCTGCTGCCAGAAGGCGAGCAGACGGCGATCGGCATGGTGCTGCGGCCGGCCAGCGGCGGCGGAACACCGCCGCTGGAGCGCGAACTGGCGGTGGCGCTGGAGGGTCTGGCGCGCCAGCTCGGGCACGACGATCTGCCCACGCTGCTGCGCGCCTCGGCCGAGATCGCCGAGCGGCACCTGCTGACAGCGGCGCTGCGCCGCGCGGGCGGCGACCGCGCGCGCGCGGCCGCGATGCTCGGCCTGCCGCCGTCCGATCTGGAGCTGAGGCTGCAGCGGCATCGGATCGCCGCCGCCACGCCCGATGGCGGCGACGGCAGCGACAACGGCAGCGGCTAAAGGAGGGGGCGTGTCGGTCAGCCCGCCCTTTGGTCAGGCCGACCTGACCAACTGCGAACGCGAGCTGATCCATCTGGCCGGGTCGATCCAACCGCATGGCGCGTTGCTGGTGGCGCGCGAGCGCGACCTGGTCGTCGAGCAGGCGAGCACGAACTGCGCGCGCATCTTCGGCCGCGACTGGCGCGCCTTGCTGGGCGCGCCGCTGGCGGCGCTGGGGGGCGATCTGGCGGCGCGCGTCGCCGAGCTCGCCGCCGGCCAGCCCTTGGCGGAACCGTCGCCGCTGCGTTGCTGCGTCGACGGCGGCCACGGCGTGGTCGAGCTGGAGGCGAGCGTGCACCGTCTTGCCGACGGCGCCCTGGTGGTCGAGGCGGAGGCGCTCGGCCCTGCCGGCGTCGAGACGGTCGATCTGGACGGCGCGGTGCTGGTGGCGCGGATCGGGGCCGCGGTCGAACGGTTCAGCCAATGCGCCTCGCTCGGCACCCTGTGCGACGCCGCCGTGAGCTGCGTGCGCGACCTGACCGGCTACGACCGGGTGATGGTCTACAAATTCGATCCGGACGGACACGGCAAGATCGTCGCCGAGGCGCGCCACCCGCGGCTGGAGTCCCTGCTGGGCCATCACTACCCCGCCTCCGACATCCCGCAGCGTGCGCGCGAGCTGTACCTGCGCAACCGCGTGCGCGTGCTGGTCGACGTCGACTATGCGCCGGCGCCGATCGAGCCGCGCCATCGGCCCGACGGCGCCGAACTGGACATGTCGATGTGCTATCTGCGCAGCATGTCGCCGCTGCACCTGCAGTACCTGCGTAACATGGGCGTGACGGCCACCTTGGTGGTGTCGCTGGTACGCGAGCGCAAGCTGTGGGGGCTGATCGCCTGTCACCACTACGCGCCGCGCAACCTGCGCTATGCGTTGCGCGCCGCCTGCGACCTGCTCGCCGAGGCGATCGCCACCCGCATCGCGGCGATCGAGAACTACGCGCAGGCGCAGGTGGCCATCATGGTGCGCCGTCTCGAGCAACGCCTCATCGAGGCCACCTCCACCGAGGGCGACTGGCGGGCGGCGCTGTTCCGCAACCGGCAGACGCTGCTGCAGCCGCTGGAGGCGACCGGCGCGGTGCTGTTCTTCGACGACGAGATCATGACCGCCGGCGAGGTGCCCTCCACCCCCGAGTTGCGCGCGCTGTGCCGGTGGATCGACCGCTGCGGTGCCGACCCGATCTTCAGCACCGCCTCGGTGGTGCGCGACAACCCCGAACTCGCCTCCCTCACGCCCACCGCGAGCGGCGTGCTGGCCGTGCGGCTGTCGGCCAACCGCCCCGACTACCTGGTGTGGCTGCGCAAGGAGCAGTTGCAGACGGTGACCTGGGCCGGCGATCCGACCAAGCCGGTGGTGGTGGGCAACGATCCGCGCGAGCTGTCGCCGCGCCGCTCCTTCGCCGCGTGGTCCGAGATCGTGCGCGGCACGGCGGTGCCCTGGACGGCGGCGGAATTGTCGCTGGCGCGCGCCATCGGGGCCTCGCTGGTCGACATCATCCTGCAGGTGCAGGCGGTGCGCCTGCTGATCGCGGAGCATCAGGCCGCCCAGATCCGCACGAGCCTGGCGGCGCTGAAGGAACCGGTGATCGTGGCCGACGCGCACGGGCGCGTGCTGCTCGTGAACGAACCGCTGATGCGCTTAAGCGGCGGCGCCGCTGCGCGCCTGCGCGAGCTGCGGGATCTCGGCGCCGTCTTTGCGCCCGCCGACCGCGTCGCCCAGGCGTTGGCGGACGTGACCGCTGCGCGGCGGCCGTGGCGCGGCGACCTCGAGCTGGTACAACCGGGCGGCCGGCGCGTCCCGGTGCGCGTGCGCGGCGAGGTCGTCCCGGGGCGGGCGGGCGCGGTGCTCGGCTACGTGCTGATCGTGCTCGATCAGAGCGACCAGCAGCGCGCGGCGGCCGCCCGCGAGCACCTGGAGATTGCGCTCGCCACGGCGGCGCGCGACCTGATCGCGCAGGCGGGCGCCGAGCAGCCGGTGCCGCCGCAGGATCAAGTGATCCGCGCGCTTTTCACCAACGCCAGCCTGGCGGCGATGGACATCGCGGAGGCGACCGACACGCCGACGGTTCCGCCGCTGCTGGAGGAAGTGGAGGGCTCGGCGCGCCGGGCCGCGCTCCTGTATCGGCGCATCCGCTCGTTCGCAGGTCCGGCCTGACGGCGCGCCCGGCTCAAGGCGGCGGCGAACCCTGCGCCGTGGCGGCATCGACCTGCCGGCAGCGCTGCAGTTCGGCGAACAAGTCGGCATGCAGCCGGAAGGCGGCGATCGCTTCCGCGACCACCGCCTGCGGCGCCTCGCAGACGAGGCCCGCGTCGTCGATGCACCGTCGCAGCGCGTCCTTCAGCGCGGCAGCCGCTGCCGGTGGCCCGAAGTCGTAGAAACGCGTGCCCAGGGGTCCCGCGAGGCCGAAGGCACGGCTGACGCAGCGGCGCAGCGCCTGGCCACCGCTCAGATCGCCCAGGCATCTGACGTAGACGTGCGCGAGCAGAGCGGCGGGGCCGCACGCGTGCAGCCGCCGGACGTAACGCGCAGTCGCGGGAAGCCGCGGCAGGTCGCGTCGCCAGTGGCGACCGTGCAGGTGTTCCAGATCCTCGCGCAGCGCGCTCGTGCGGGCGATGGCCTGCGGCGGTAGGCCGGACAGCACGGGACTGCGCCCGTGACGCCGCAGTCCCGTCTGCAGGCCGCGGTACAGATCGAACAGATTGCGCAGCAGTACGCAGTAGGCGGCACGTTCGAGGCGCCCGCGCAGCAGCGACTGAACGAAGGCGCTGCGCTCGACCGCCGCGTGCCAGTCGCGCGTGGCCTCGCGCAGCAGGGCGCCGAGCGTCATCGGCCGTGCACCGTGCTGGGTTGACGTGACCGCTGGCGCGCCCCCGCGCGCAGCACGCGACCGGCCCGCGCCGCCACGTCGGGCGCCACCCAGATGATGGCGCCCCAGCGCCCGTGCCCGGCGGTGACGCCATCGATCGCGGCCACGTCGATGTTGGCCTCGGCCAAGCGCTGCAGGTGCTCGGCGAGCGCCCCGGGGCGGTCTTCGCCCTGGATCAGGAAACCGGTCCGCTGCGCCTCGAAGACGAAACCCGCTTTGCGGGCAGCGGCCGCGAAGCGGCGCGTATCGTCCGGCACGACCTCGATGCGGGCGCGCCGCCCCTGCGGCGTCCCCTTGCAGGCGAGCAGATTGATGCCGGCGCTCACCAGGGCGGCCAACACGCCGAAGGCCGCCCCAGGGCGGTTCGGCACGGTCACTGCGTAGTGCGCGACACGGCGCACGGAATCGGGCATGGCTCGCCTCTGGGCTGGGCGTCTTGAAGATTCTGCGGCCGGCCCCGCGGCGGCGGCAAGCAGCGGCGTTTGCTTTCGCGCAAGTCGGCAATGGCCGTCCCCTGCGACCATCTTGCCATTGCGGGGAGGGACCGATGGATTTCCATTACGGCGAGAAGACCGACCGTCTGCGGCGGCACCTGCAGGATTTCATGGAACGCTACGTGCTGCCGAACCACCGCGCCTGGCACGCGCAGGCCGAGCAGGGGGTCTATCCGCTGGCGCTGATGGAGGACCTGAAGGCGCTGGCGCGGGAGGAGGGGCTGTGGAACCTGTTCCTGCCGTCGCTGCGGGAGGACGAACCCGGCACGCGCTTAAGCCACCTCGAATTTGCGCCGCTGGCGGAGACGATGGGGCGGGTGCCGTGGGCCGCGGAGGTGTTCAACTGCAGCGCGCCCGACACCGGCAACATGGAGCTGTTGCACCGCTGTGCGACGCCGCAGCAGTACGAACGCTGGCTCAAACCGCTGCTCGCCGGTGAGATCCGTTCCGCGTTCGCGATGACCGAGCCCGACGTGGCTTCGTCGGACGCCACCAACATACAAACGGTCATCCGGCGCGACGGCGAGCATTACGTGATCAACGGCCGCAAATGGTTCATCACCGGCGCGCTGCATCCCTTGTGCCGTTTCGCCATCGTGCTCGGCTTGACCGACACGGTCGGCGCGCGGCCGCCGCACGAGCGGCACTCGATGGTGATCGTGCCGCTGGACGCGCCTGGGGTGCGCGTCGTGCGCAACATCCCGATCATGCATCACCGGTCGCTCGAGGGGCATTGCGAGATCGTCTTCCGCGACGTGCGTGTGCCGGTGACGAACCGGCTCGGCGAGGAGGGCGCGGGGTTTGCGCTGGCGCAGGCGCGGCTCGGTCCGGGCCGCATCCACCATTGCATGCGCACCATCGGTCAATGCGAACTGGCCCTCGAGCTGATGTGCGAGCGCGCGCTGGAGCGGCGCGCCTTCGGCCGCTACCTCGCCGATTTCGCCAACGTGCAGGACTGGATCGCCGAGTCGCGCCTGGAGATCGACCAGGCACGGCTGCTGGTTCTGCGCGCCGCCGACCGGCTCGACCGCGAAGGGAATCGCGCCGCGCGCGTGGACGTCTCGGCGATCAAGGTGGTCGCCGCCCGCCTGCAGACGCGCGTGCTGGATCGCGCAATTCAGGTATTCGGGGCGATGGGACTGTCCTCGGATACGCCGTTAGCCTTTCTCTGGACTTGGGGACGGGCGCTGCGCTTCGTCGATGGGCCCGACGAGGTGCATCTGCGCGCAGTCGCCCGCGCCGAACTGCAGCGCGCACGCCAGCGTTTTGGCGCCAACGCGGGCCTTTTCACACCGCCGCAGCGGCTATGACGGCACGCGGCCGGGGCCGATTGTGACAGTCGTGTTGCGCCGCGCAAGCGCGTTGCAACGCAATGTAAGGTTTCTGTAAGCGCTGATTCCTACCGTGTATCGATCCGCGACAGACGGATCCCAACCGCAAGGGGACTCACATGGGCAACATCGAATCCGTTCTGCACGAAAACCGCGTCTTTGAGCCAAGCGCGGAGGTGGTCAGCCGGGCCAACGTCAGCGGCATGGCTGCGTACCGGGCGCTGTGCGCCGAGGCCGAGCGCGACTTCACCGGTTTCTGGGCGCGGCTGGCACGCGAGCATCTCGCCTGGCACAAGCCGTTCACGCAGGTGCTGGACGAAAGCAACGCCCCCTTTTATCGCTGGTTCGCCGACGGCGAGCTGAACGCCTCGTACAACTGCCTGGACCGCAACCTGGCCAACGGCAACGCGGACAAGACGGCCATCATTTTCGAGGCCGACGACGGCAAGGTCACGCGCATCACGTACCGCGAGCTGCATGCCAAGGTGTGCCAGTTCGCCAACGCCATCAAGGGGCTCGGCTTCAAGAAAGGCGAGCGCGCGCTGATTTACATGCCGATGTCGATCGAAGTGATCGTGGCGATGCAGGCCTGCGCGCGCCTCGGCATCACGCACTCGGTGGTCTTCGGCGGTTTCTCGGCCAAGAGCGTGCAGGAGCGCATCGTCGATGCCGGCGCCACCCTGGTGATCACCGCCGATGAGCAGATGCGCGGCGGCCGCGCGCTTCCGTTGAAGCCGGCCATCGACGAGGCGTTCGCGATGGGCGGCTGCGAGGCGGTGCGCCAGGTGATCGTCTACCGCCGCACTGGCGGCAACGTGCCGATGACGCCGGGGCGCGACCTGTGGATGCACGAACTGATGGCCGGACAGAGCACGAGCTGCGAGCCGGTCTGGGTCGAGGCCGAGCATCCGCTGTTCATCCTGTACACCTCCGGCTCCACCGGCAAGCCGAAAGGCGTGCAGCACGCCACCGGCGGCTACCTGCTGTGGGCGGCGGTGACGATGAAATGGACGTTCGATCACAAGCCCACGGACGTGTTCTGGTGCACGGCCGACGTCGGCTGGGTGACGGGCCACACCTACGTCTGCTATGGGCCGCTCGCGGTCGGTGCCACGCAGGTGATGTTCGAGGGTGTGCCGACGCATCCGGACGCCGGCCGCTTCTGGAAAATGATCCAGGAACACCGTGTGACGGTGTTCTA
>JANWUU010000104.1 GCA_025057735.1 Burkholderiaceae bacterium | reverse complement strand
CGGATTGACGATCTTGTGCGCCGGATCGCCGGCGATCACGTAACGGCCGTCGTGCGTCGGGTGCGACCAGTGCGCCGCCAGAAACAGCGCTTTCTCCTCCGACAGGCGCGGATTGGTCCGCCGCAGCCGGTCGGCCACTTCTGTCAGCGACCCGTAATCGCGCAGGCGCGCGCCGTGTTTGAGCTCGTCGATCCAGCGCGCGTAGCGCTCCGGCGCCGCCTCCGGCGGCATGTCGCGCAATCCGAAGCCCTCCAGATTCACCAGCGCGCGCACGCGGTGCGGGCGCACCCCGGCGTAGGTCATCGCCACGTTGCCGCCCATGCTGTGGCCGATCAGCACCGCAGGCTCGCCCGGCGACACGGCATCGAGCACGAATTCGAGATCCGCCAGGTAATCGGGGAACCAGTAGCAGTCGGCGCGCGCCCGGTCCGTCAGCCCGTAACCGCGCCAGTCCGGCGCCACCACGTGCCACTCGCCGCGCAGCGCATCGACGACGAACTGGAACGACGCCGACACGTCCATCCATCCGTGCAGCATCACCAGCAGCGGCGCCTCGGCTGGCCCCCACTCGCGCAGGTGGTAGCGCAGGCCGCGGATTTCCAAGAAGCGGGAGCGGGACGGTTTCATCCGGTTGCGAGCCGACGGGCAGAAGACGATGATCTGGCCGCAACGATAGCAACCCGTCCTGGCTCAGATCGCATGCGTGACCTATACCGATCCCTGTACCGCTCGTTCCGCTGGTCCGTGCCACCGCTGTTCAACATCGCCGACGTCTGCGGCCGGCGCTGGGCGCACGAGCGTTCCCGCATCGCGCTGCATTTCGAAGACGACGACGGCCGCTCGACGAGCTTCACGTACGCGGCGCTCATGGCCGACGCGAACCGGCTGGCCAATGCGCTCGCCGCGCTCGGCGTTGCGCGTGGCGACCGCGTGGCCATCGTGCTGCCGCAGCGGCCCGAGACGGTCGTCTCGCACTTGGCGCTCTACCAGATGGGTGCGGTCGCGATGCCGCTGTCGCTGCTGTTCGGCCCCGAGGCGCTGCAGTACCGTCTGCACGACAGCGGGGCCGTGGCGGCGATCGTCGATGCCAGCGCGGTGGCGACGGTGGCGGGACTGCGCGCAGCCTGCCCACCGCTGCGGCACCTGATCGCGGTCGACGTAGCGATCGACGGTGCCCACGCCTGGAGCGCGCTACTGGCACGCGCCTCCGACCGCTTCACGCCGGTGGCGACGCGGGCGGAAGACCCGGCGCTGCTGATTTACACCAGCGGCACCACCGGCCCGCCGAAAGGCGCGCTGATGCCGCACGCGGCGCTGATCGGCAATCTGCCCGGCTTCGTCGCTTCGCAGAACTGGTTTCCGCAGCCGGGCGACGTGTTCTGGTCGCCGGCGGACTGGGCCTGGACGGGCGGGCTGATGGACGCGCTGCTGCCCACGCTGTATTTCGGCTTCCCGATCGTCGGCGCGCAGGGCCGCTTCTCGGCGGAGCGGGCGCTGCACCTGGTCCAGCGCTATTGCGTGACCAACGCGTTCCTGTTTCCCACGGCACTCAAGATGATGATGCGTTCGCCGGCATGGCGCGACGTGCGCGGCCGCCTGCGCCTACGCGCGATCATGAGCGCAGGCGAGGCCGTCGGCAGCGCGGTGTTCGGCTGGACGCAGGAGGCGCTCGGCGTCACGGTCAACGAGATGTTCGGCCAGACCGAGATCAACTACGTGGTCGGCAACTCGCATGAGCGCTGGCCGGCGCGTCCGGGCTCGATGGGGCGGCCCTATCCTGGCCACCGTGTCGCTGTGATCGACGACGAAGGCCGCGAGCTGCCGCCCGGCGAGCTCGGGGAGGTGGCCGTCCACCGCCGCGACATCCATGGCCACCTTGATCCGGTGTTCTTCCTGGAATATTGGCGCAACCCGGAAGCCACGCGACGCAAGTTCACGGGCGATCCGGCTAACTCCTGGTGCCGCACCGGCGATCTGGCGCGCCGCGATCGCGACGGTTATCTGTGGTACGAAGGACGCGCCGACGACGTGTTCAAGTCGGCCGGCTATCGCATCGGACCAGGCGAGATCGAGAACTGCCTGCTACAGCATCCGGCGGTGGCCAACGCCGCCGTGGTGCCGAAGCCCGATGCCGAACGAGGTAACGTGGTGAAGGCGTACGTGGTGCTCGCGCCCGGGTATACGGGCGATGCGGCGCTCGTGCAGGCGCTGCAGCAGCACGTGCGCGGGCGCCTGGCGCCTTATGAATACCCCAAGGAGATCGAGTTCATCGAGGCCCTGCCGATGACCACCACCGGCAAGGTGCAGCGGCGCGTGCTGCGGGAGCGCGAACTGCAGCGGGCTTCAGCCGGCGACGGCCGCGCGTCGGGAACCTCTGGATGATCTGCCGCGCGCCCCGCTTGCGGGGTCGGCTGCCCGCTCGCTCCGCGCCGATCCCCTCCATCAGTCTGCTCGCGCGCTGCGCAGCGCCTTGCCGCTTTCGCGCTGCGCGCGACGGTTCTGCCGAGCTTCCCTAGGCGACGACGCGCGGCTTCTCCAGCGTCGGCTTGAAAATCGCCTGCTTGATGGCTTCCGCCAGCAGCGCCTCCCAGCGCTCCGGCGGCGCATCGAAGAGCGCCGTGACCGCGCTCGCCGGCACGGCGCGCAACTGGTGGCGCCGCGACAGGTCGTGCAGCTCGCGCCAGCCCCGCTCGACGAGCCAGCGCCATAACTCGTCACTGAGGCCGGCCTGCACGGTCATGCGCAGATCGGCGGTATAAATGGTCGCGCCGATGCGCGGCTTGACCGTGGCGCGCCGCAGCTCGGCACGTTTGCGGCGCTCCAGCGCCCCGCGCGACGGCGGCGAGAAAAACGACAACCAGCCCAACTTTTTCCTCCGACCGAGTGCGCGCACTGTAACGGCGGCGCACGCGGGATTCGATCCCGTGATCGGGGATCGCGCACATCGAATGGATGGACTACCGCTGCGCGTCGCGCTCGTCGCTGCCGACCGCACTCGCGGTGGTCGTCGTCGCCGTGCGCAGGTCAGTCGCGCCGCGCGCCACCGCGTGTTCGATCGCCTGCGACAGCACTTCCTCGCGCTGCTCCAGCGGGCAGTCGATGAGCTGCCGCGCCCACTCGGTGGAAATCTCGCGGTAGCGGCGGCGGTCCGGTTTGTAGGTGATCTCGCGCCAGCCACGCGCCTGCAGCCAGTTCCAGAGCTCGTTCGACATGCCGGCCTGCACAGTCATGCGCAGATCGTCGCAGCAGATGCGCGCACCGATGCTCGGCTTCGGACCGCGCCGCGGCGGCTTGCGCGGCTTGCGGATGTTCAGCATGGTCCGCAGCCGGTCGCGCAGCTTGCTCGCAATACCTGCCATCGCTCCCTCTCCCGTGCGCGGCCGATGATGCCAATGGCGGTAACCGCGACGCATCCCGTTCAAGCGCTAACGGCGCGCCGACGATTCACGTCCCCGCGGGCGTGGCCATGCCCGCCCGGCCGGTGTCCCCCGGCGCGCCTCGCCGCCCACTAGCCGGCACCGGCCGCCCCACCGCCGGTGAGCGACTGCAGGTCCGCCTCGGTGAAGCCCGCGGCGCGGCGCGCCTCGACATTCAACGGGCCGCGCAACGCCGGCGCATTGTAGGCGGCCGCCAGCCGCGCATGGACCACCGCCGGCTCCTGCCCCGCGCACGCGTAGCGGAACCACCGGTTGCCGACCGCCACGTGCCCGATCTCGTCGCGCAGGATGACGTCCAGCACGGCGGCGCTGTCGGCATCGCCGGCGGCCGCCAGGCGCGCGCGCATCGCCGGCGCCACATCCAGCCCGCGCGCCTCCAGCGTGCGGGGTACCAGCGCCAGACGCGCCAGCAGATCGCCGCGTGTCTTTGCCGCCATCTCCCACAGGCCGTCATGCGCCGGAAAATCGCCGTACGCATGGCCGTACGACCGTAACCGCCCGCACAGCAGCTCGAAGTGCAGCGCTTCCTCCAGCGCCACGCGCCGCCAGTCGAGATAGAACGCGTCGGGCAGCCGAGCGAAACGCCAGATCGCATCCAGCGCCAGATTGATGGCGTTGAACTCGATGTGGGCGAGCGCATGCAACAAGGCGGCGCGTCCGGCCCGCGTGTGCACGCCACGCTGCGGCACCTTCTGCGGAGGCACGAGCACCGGCCGCTGCGGACGGCCCGGCACGCCGGGCGGTTCGGCGATCGGCTCGTCGGCGCCGACCGGTGCAGCGGGCAACCGGCGCACCGCCGCCAGCTTTTCCTGCGGGTCGCACGTCTGCAGCGCCGCGAGCGCCGCGCGCCGCAGCGTCGCGGCATCCGCGCTGTGTTGCACGATCATGGTGCGCACGATAGCGCAGCGAAGGCATGGCAGCCCGGCGCCGCACGGGATACCACGGCGGGCGCCGCGCCGGCGCGTGA
>JANWUU010000081.1 GCA_025057735.1 Burkholderiaceae bacterium | reverse complement strand
AGCGTCACCGGAAACTCGCGCACCGTGCGCCGCAGTTCGAACGGCAGCGCGGCCAGGGCATCGCTCTCGCCGCTGGCACCGCGCGCGTCGATGCGCTGGATGTTGCGCGCGTCGCGCGGCGGGTTGTCGCCGTAGACGGTGCGGCCGTCGGCGTCGGTCCACTTGTACTGTGCGCCGGCAAGCGCCGGCGCCATGGCCAGTGCCAGCGCGAACAGCATCCTGCGCCATGCCTTCATCGTGCGTCCCTCCCGCGGGCTTCGTCCGCCTGACTCAATCCGCCATGCCGTGGTGGCGCAGCAGGGCGTCGATGCGCGGGGCGCGCCCGCGGAATGCGACGAAGGACTCCATCGCCGGGCGGCTGCCGCCGACGGCCAGGATCTCGTCCCGGAAGCGGGCGCCGATGCGGGCATCGAGCACGTGGCCGGCCTCCTCGAACGCGGCGTAGCAGTCGGCCGACAACACCTCGGCCCATTTGTAGCTGTAGTAACCGGCCGCGTAGCCACCGGAGAAAATGTGCGTGAAGCTGTGCGCGCCGCGCACGTATTCGGGCGCGGGCGCGACCGACACCTCGCGCCGCACCTCGTCGGCCAGCCGCTGCAGGTCGGCGCCGGTCGCCTGCGTCGGATCGAAGTCCGTGTGCAGCCGCAGGTCGAACAGACCGAACTCGAGCTGGCGCGTCATCCAGTAGCCGCTCTGGAAATTCCTGGCCGCGATCATGCGATCGTACAGCGCGCGCGGCAGCGGGCGGCCGTCGTCGACATGCGCCGTCAGCAACTGCAGTACCTCCCACTCCCAGGCGAAGTTCTCGAAGAACTGGCTGGGCAGTTCGACGGCATCCCACTCGACGCCATGCAGACCGGAGACCCCCAGTTCGTCGACCTGCGTGAGCAGGTGATGCAGACCGTGGCCGAACTCGTGAAACAGCGTCAGCACCTCGTCGTGCGTCAACAGTGCGGGCTTGCCGCCGACGGGGCGGGAAAAGTTGCAGGTCAAAAACGACACGGGCGTCTGCACCGTTTCGCGCAACCGGCGGCGCGCGCGGGCGTCGTCCTGCCAGGCGCCACCCTGCTTGTGCTCGCGCGCATACAGGTCCAGGTAAAACTGACCGAGCAACTGTCCGCCGTGCGTCTCGATGCGGTAGACGCGCACGTCGGGGTGCCACACCGGGCCGCGGTCGGGACGGATGGTCACCGAGAACAGCGCCTCGATGACCTTGAACAGGCCGGCGAGCACACGAGGCTCGGGGAAGTACGGTTTCAGTTCTTGCTCGGAGTAGGCATAGCGGGCCTCGCGGAGCTTCTCGCTCGCGTAGGCAATGTCCCAGGCCTGCAGGTCGCGGATGCCGAGATGGGCGGCCGCGAAGTCGCGTAGCTCGGCAAGATCGCGCTCGGCGTACGGCCGCGCCCGTTGCGCCAGGTCGCGCAGGAACGCCTCCACGGTGGCCGGGCGGTCGGCCATCTTGGTGGCGAGCGACAGCTCCGCGTAATTGGCGAAACCGAGCAGCTGCGCCGCCTCGCGGCGCAGCTGCAGCAGCTCGAGGATCACCGGCGTGTTGTCCCATTGCGGATCGCCGAGCTCGCTGGCGCGCGTGCTGTAGGCGCGGTGCAGCCGGGCGCGCAAGGCGCGGTCCTCTGCGTATTGCATGGCCGGCAGGTAGCTCGGGTGCTGCAGCGTGAGCTTGTAGCCGGGTCTGCCGTCAGCCGCTGCGGCCTCGCGGTAGCGCTGCAGGACGTCTTCCGGCAGGCCGGCGAGCTGGGCGCGGTCCTCCACATACAGCGCGAAGGCCTGGGTCGCATCGAGCACGTTCTCGGCGAAGCGCGTGGACAGTTGGGCGGCGCGCTCGCGGACTTCCTTGAAGCGGGCTTTCTGTGCTGCAGGCAGCTCGGCGCCGCCGAGCCGGAAGTCGCGCAACTCGTTCTCGACCACCTTGCGCCGGGCCGCCGGCCAGTTGGCGAAGCCCGGCTGTGCGGCGAGTGCCTTGTACTTGGCGTACAGCGCCTCGTTTTGCGCCAGTTCGGTGTAAAAAGCCGTCACCTTCGGCAGGTTCACGTTGTAGGCGGCGCGCAGCTCCGGCGTGTCGACCACGGCGTTAAGGTGCGCGACACTGCCCCACGCGCGGGACAGGCGCTCGATCGCGTCGTCCAGCGGCTCGACCACCGTCTCCCAGGTCGCCGGTGTGGCGGGATCGGTGACGCGCGCGACTGCGGCGCGGCAGTCGGCCAGCAGCGTCTCGATGGCGGGTGCGATATGCGCGGGCCGGATCGCGTCGAAACGCGCCAGGCCCGTGAAGTCGAGCAGGGGATTGGCGTTTTGTTCGAAAGGCATCGGACTCGGGTTGGCAGCGAAAATCTCAGTGGCTCGGCGGCTGTCCGCCGCCGCCGCGCGCGGCGCCGGCGATCATCTCGGCGGCGCGCACGGTGTTGGTGAGCAGCATCGCGATCGTCATCGGACCGACGCCGCCCGGCACCGGTGAAATGGCGCCTGCCACCTGCCGCACCGGTTCGAAGTCGACGTCGCCGACGATGCGGCCCTCCGGCGTGCGGTGGATACCGACGTCGATGACCACCGCGCCCGGTTTGACCATGTCGGCCGTGACCAGCGCGCGGCGGCCGGCGGCGGCGATGAGAATGTCGGCCTGCCGCGTGAGGGCGGGAAGATCGCGCGTGCGCGAATGGCACAGCGTCACGGTGGCGTCCGCCGCGAGCAGCAGCAGTGCCATCGGGCGACCGACCATGCTGGAGCGGCCGATGACGACCGCGTGCCGGCCCGCGGGCGCGCAGCCCGCGGCCTCCAGCATGCGCATCACGCCAGCCGGTGTACAGGACGGCAGGCGCGGCCGGCCGAGCAGCAGCAGGCCGGCGTTCTCGGGATGCAGACCGTCGACGTCCTTGTGCGGGTCGATCGCTTCCACCAGCCGCTGCGCATCGAACGGCGCCGGCAGCGGCAACTGCACGAGGATCCCGTGCACGCCGGCATCCGCATTCCACGCACGGATGCGCGCGAGCAGCTCGTCTTGCGCGACGCTCGCCGGCAGGTGCGCGAAGAACGAACGGATGCCCGTCTCCTCGCACGCCTTGATCTTGTTGCGCACGTACAGGGCCGAGGCCGGATCGTCGCCGACCAGCAGGACGGCGAGCCCCGGCGTCACCCCGCGCGCGGCAAGCGCCGCGATGCGGGCAGCGAGCTCGCCGCGCACCTGTGCGGCGACGGCCTTGCCGTCGATGATCCGAGCGGACATCAGGAAAAGGGCGGCAGCGAAGGGAGGGCGGATTCTACGGGCCGCCGGCAGGGCTTACGCCGGCGCGTTGCCGCTCGTCAGCACCACGCGCATCAGATCGGCCACGGTGTTGGCCTGCAGCTTGTCCATGATGTTGGCGCGGTGCGCCTCCACGGTCTTGATCGCGATGCCCAAGTCGTCGGCGATCTGCTTGTTCAAGCGGCCGGCGACGATGCGCTCCAGTACCTGCTGCTCGCGCGGCGTCAGCTTGGCGAGCAAGGCGGCATTCATGCGCTGCCGTTCCGCGGCCGCGGCCTGCTCGCGGGCGCGCACGAGCAGACGCTCGACGAGGTTCTTCAGATCCGCCTGGTTAAATGGCTTCTCGATGAAATCGGCCGCTCCCTTTTTCATCGTCGACACCGCCATCGGCACGTCGCCATGGCCGGTGATGAACACGATCGGCAGTTGCGCCTTGCGGGCCAGCAGCTCGTCCTGCAACTGCAGGCCGCTCTTGCCGGGCATGCGCACGTCCAGGATCAGCACAGCGATCGACTGCGGATCGAACGCCTCCAGGAACGCCTCGGCGCTGGCGAACGTACGCACCTGGTAGTGGCTCGCTTCCAGCAGGTACTGCAGCGAATCGCGCACCGCCTCGTCGTCGTCGACGACGTAGACGACGCCGCGGGCGGTGTCGGGGTCGGCGATCGCGGTGGACGGATCGGTCATGACGGCTCCCTCACGTGCGGGTCAGTTCGGTTTCGAGCGCCAGCGGCAGCGTGAAACGCACGACCGCGCCGCCGGCGGGCTCCGGGTTCGGCTCGATCGCGATGCGGCCGTGGTGGAACTCGACGATCGAGCGGCAGATGTTCAGACCCATGCCCATGCCGTCGGGTTTCGTGCTGAAGAACGGCTCGAACAGCCGCGCCCGCTGCTCGGCGGGGATGCCGGTGCCGCGGTCGATCACGCGCACCTCGGCCTGGCCCGGCGGGCCGCTCGCCACCTCGACGTCGATGCGGCGCACGCTGGCGCGCGGCATGGCGTCGATCGCGTTCTTCAGTAGGTTCAGCAGCACCTGCTCGATCAGGATGGGATCGACGTCCAGCGGCGGCAGATCGGGCTCGATCCGCGCGCGGATCGCGATGCCCTTCTTGTCGGCCTCGATCTGCGCGAAGGCGATCGCGTCCTCCACGATCCGCGCCGCGGGGGTGGGCTGGCGGCGCGGCTCCGAGCGTTTGACGAACTCGCGGATGCGCCGAATGATGCCGGCGGCGCGCTGGGCCTGCTGAGCGAGTTTGGCCAGCGCCTGCTGCAGCTCCGCCTCCGACAACGTGCCCTCGCGCGCGCGGGCGAGCGTCCCCTCGCTGTAATTGGTGATCGCCGCCAGCGGCTGGTTCAGCTCATGCGCAAGCGAAGAGGCCATCTCGCCGAGTGTCGTCAGGCGGGCGGTAAAGTGCACCTTCTCCTGCTGCTGGCGGGCGTTCTCTTCGGCGGCCTTGCGCAGCGTGATGTCGCTGGCGATCTGCAGGCGCGCGCGGTCGGTCCGCTCCGCGCCGCCGCCGGCGGCGGCCTCCGCCGGCCATTCGATCGTGCGCGTGCGCACGTCGAGCCACAGGCCGGTGGCGGCATCGAACACCTCGTCGCTGTCGCGCTGGCGCAGCGCGGTGTGCAGCCGGCGGTGGCCGGCGGCGTCGGCGCCGAAGCGTTCGCGGTAGGCGCGGTTGGCGAACAGCAACTCGCCGCTGGCGATCGACACGACCGACACCGCGGCCTCCAGCGACTCCAGCACCGTCTTCAGGCGCTCGTGCGCGGCGGCAAGTTCCATCCGCACGCGGCGCTGCTCGGTGACGTCGATCATGGAGGTCATCCAGCCGATCTGGCGGCCGTTGGCGTCCACGAGCGGCGTCGAATGCATCTGCGAATCGAAGCGGCTGCCGTCCGGGCGGCATACCACCACCTCGACCGCATCGGCCGGCGCACCGCCGGCGAGCATCGCCGCCAGGGCCTGCGCGTTGCGCTGCGCATCCTCCGGCGCCCAGTACGGGAACGGGGCGGTACGTCCGACGAGCGCCGTCGCCGGCCAGCCGGACATCTGGCAGAACGCGCGGTTGACGTAGCGGATCACGCCCTGCCGGTCGAGCACGCGGAAGCCGACGGCGAGCGAGTCCTCCATCGCGCGCCGCAGCGCGGTCTCCGCCAGCAGCGCGCGGTCGAGCTTCCACTGGCGCGTCGTGTACCGCGCAAGCGAGGCCAGCGCGACGATCACCGCCGCCGCCAGCCCCGCCACCACCCATACCAGGGCGTCGCGCAGCAGCGGCGCCTCGTCGCGGTAGGCGACCGCCAGCAGCTTCACCTCCGGCGGTAGCGGCGAGACGGTGGTGGCATAACGCAGGCCGGAGGTGTCGCCGGGCAAAATCGCTGCATTGCTCGCCAGCGCGTGTTCACCGGCCAGCAGCGCGATGCGGTAACGGTCGATCGTCTCTGGCGCCACCACCTGCATCAGAAACACGCCGGCATCGATGCGCGCGATCAGCGTGCGTCCGCGCGCCGACGGCAGTGGCACGATGACCGCCAGCCGCGCCGGCTCGTCGGCCACCGGCGTGAAAATGGGCGTGCCGGCAGCGCGCGCGTGGTTCAGGGCCGCCTCGATTGCCGGCCCGAGCGGCACCGTCTCGCCCGCCAGGGGCACCGCATCGACCTGCGCCAAGACCCGCCCCGCATCGTCGATGTACTGCAGGCGTACCAACTCGCGCTTGGTGGAGAGCAACTCGGCGCCGCGCTGGCGGAAACGCTGGCGCGGATTGGGCGCATCGCTCAGTTCCAGCGCCAGCGCCACCAGCGACTCGCCGAGCGCATCCAGTCGCAGCCCGAGCTGTCGCGCTGCCGCATCGACGTCGCGTGCCAGCGCGGCACGCTGCATCTGG
>JANWUU010000072.1 GCA_025057735.1 Burkholderiaceae bacterium | reverse complement strand
CAGCGGCTGCGCGTGCCGCACCGAATACCAGAACGCCTCCACGGTCTGGCCGGACAGGATGCGGCCGGAGGCGTCCGTCACCGTACCGCTGATCATGACCGGCCAGCGTTGCCCGCGGCGGTCGAACTCCTCTTCGATGGCAAAAATGGCCGCCTTGGCGTTGAGCGTGTCGAAGACCGTCTCGATGAGCAGCACGTCGGCGCCGCCATCGAGCAGCCCGCGCACCTGTTCGCCGTACGCCTGCGCCAGTTCGTCGAACGTCACGTTGCGCGCACCGGGGTCGTTGACGTCCGGCGAGATCGAGGCGGTCTTCGGCGTCGGGCCGATCGCGCCGCAGACGAAGCGGGGCTTGTCGGCCGTTGTGTACTTGGCGCAAGCGGCCTTCGCCAGCCGCGCGGCGGCGACGTTCATTTCATAAGCGAGCTCGCCGAGCCGGTAATCCTCCTGCGCGATGCGGGTGGCGCCGAAGGTGTTGGTCTCGATCAAATCCGCCCCGGCGGCCAGGTAGCCCTCGTGGATGGCGGCGATCACGTCCGGCCGCGTCAGCGTCAGCAGCTCGTTGTTGCCCCGCAGGTCGACTGGATGGTCGGCAAAGCGGGTGCCGCGGAAGTCGGCCTCGGACAGGCGCGCGCGCTGGATCATCGTGCCCATCGCGCCGTCCAGAATGAGGATGCGGCGCGCGAGCAGCGCGCGCAATTGCGCTTCGACGGTGGAAGAGGGGGAGACGCGCACCGGTGGGCGGACGGGTCAGGGGTGGCGGATTGTAGGGGACCCCCGGCCCGCCGCCGGGCGATCCCTCAGTGCAGCGTCACCGGCTGCGACATCAATCCCACGTAATTGCCGAGGAATTCGTCGATTTCCTCGGGGGTGGGCCGCTTTTCGATCAGGGCGGCGACCTGCGCGCGGAACCGTTCGGCTTCGCGGCCGCCGAGGAAGATCTCGCGGCGCAGGGTCTTGTCCACGATCTCGTAGCCGCCCGCGGGGTGCTTGTCCTGCTCCCCGAAGCCGGTGAACTCAAGAACGCAGTAGTGCGCGCTGTTGTAGATCATGTTCATGGCAGCACCAACGCGGCGGCCGCCAACCGCGCTGACCTGCGGGGGACCACCGCTGGCCGATATATCGTCCCAACGGGCCAAAATCTCAAGTCCCCCCCGCCGGCTCAAGGGCGGCGAAAAACGCCGCCAGCGCCTCGTTGAAGCGTGCCGGCTGCTCCAGGTTCGACAGGTGCGCGGCCTGCGGGATGCGCACGAGGCGGGCGCCGTCGATCGCGCGCACGATCTCCTCGGCCATCGCCGGCGGCGTGCCGGGGTCTTCCTCGCCGACGATCACCAGCACCGGCACCGCAATCGCTTGCAGGCGGGCGGTCAGATTCAGTCCCATGATGGCCTGGGCGCAGCCGACGTAGCCGTTGACGGGCGTGGCGCGGATCTGCAGGCCGATGCGCGCTACGGTGTCGGGCTCGCGGTCGCGGAACGCCGCCGTGAACCAGCGTTCCAGCGTGCCCGGGGCGACCGCCGCCATGCCGTTCGGCCCCCTGACGGCAGCGATGCGCTCTTCCCAGACCGGCCGCATCTCGGCCGGGTAGCGGCTGGTGGTGTCGGCAAGCACCAGGGAGTGGAAGCGCCGCGGGTACCGCAGCGCGGCTATCTGACCGACCATGCCGCCGAGCGACAGCCCGACGTAGTGGCAGTGTTCGACGCCGGCGGCATCCAGCACCGCGCGCAGGTCATCGGCGAGCTGCTCCAGCGTGTACGGCGGCGGGGGCGCCTCGGAGGCGCCGTGGCCGCGCATGTCGTAACGCAGGATGTTGAAGCGCCCGGTGAAGGCGGCCACCTGCGGGTCCCACATCCGGTGGTCGGCCGCCAGCGAGTGCGAGAACACGAGCCAAGGTCGCCCGGGCGCCGTCGCGGCTTCGATGCGGTAAGCGATGCGGCAGCCGTTGCTTTGCACCTGATTCATGGCACCTCCTCGAAGGCTAGGCCGAGCGCGCCGTCCCTGGCGAGCTTGCGCAGGCGCGGCAGATGCGCCGGCTGCGCTACCAGCAGCAGCAGGCAGCGCGGCCGGACCTCGCGCCACAGGCGCGCCAGCGCCACGCGCAGCGGCAGCGTGCCGGCACAGCACGGGCAGCCGGCGGCCAGGCGTCGCAGCGCCACCGACGGCGGCACGCGCAGGGCAAAGAATGCCCCCTCGGCGACGATCGCGGCCGTGCGCCCGTCGGCGCGCGCGCGCCTCGCGTCGAGCCAGGCATCGATCGCCGCCTGCTGGGCACGCGGCCCGCACGCAGCGCGCAGGGTCAGCTCCACCGGCTCCCTCATTTGCGCCAGAACGCCGGCGTGAACAGCACCAGTACCGACATCATCTCCAGTCGCCCGAGCAGCATGGCGATGCTGCACACCCAGGTCGCGAAGTCGCTCAGCCCTTGATAGGTTCCGGCCGGACCGACCTCGCCGAGGCCGGGGCCGGTGTTGTTCACACAGGCGACGATGGCGGTGAAGGCAGTGACCACATCGACGTCGTCCAGCAGCAGCAGGAAGGTGCCCCAGACGAGGGTGGCGCCGTAGATCAGCATGAAGGCGAGCACGGCGAAGATCACCCGGTTCTCGATCACCTGCTCGCCGACGCGGACCGGGTTGACCACGCGCGGGTGCAGCACGCGCACGAATTCGCGCATCGCCTGCTTCAGCAAAATGATGGCCCGTACCATCTTGATGCCGCCGCCGGTGGAGCCGGCGCAGGTGGCAAAACCGCACAGGAACAGCATCAGCACCGGCGCCAGGATCGGCCACTGCGCATAGTCGGTGCTGGTGTAGCCGGTGGTGGTGGCGATGGACACCACGTTGAACAGCGCGTAGCGCAGCGCCGTCGGAAAGTCCGCGTAGACGCCGCGCCCGGTCAGATACACGGCGACGGCGAGCGCCGCCAGCAGCGTCACCGTCAGATACGTCTTGCCTTCGGTGTCGCGCCAGTAGATGGCCAGCGTGCGCCGGCGCCAGGCGAGGAAGTGCATCGAGAAGTTGAAACCGGCCAGCAGCATGAAGAACACCGCGGTGTACTCGATGGCCGGCGAATTCCAGTAGCCGAAGCTGGCGTCGTGCGAGGAAAACCCGCCCAGCCCCATCGTCGAGCACATGTGCATGAACGCATCGGGCCAGCTCATGCCGGCGATGCGGTAGGCGATCACGCAGGCCGCTGAAATCGCCAGATAAATGAGGTACAGCCCCTTGGCCGTCTCGGCGATGCGCGGTGTGAGCTTGCTTTCCTTCAGCGGCCCGGCCACCTCGGCCTTGTAGATTTGGCTGCCGCCCACGCCCAGCAGCGGCAAAATGGCCACCGCCAGCACGATCACGCCCATGCCGCCGATCCATACGAGCAGGTGGCGCCAGACGTTGATCGACAGCGGCAGGTCGTCCAGCCCGGTGAGCACCGTCGCGCCGGTGGTGGTCAGGCCCGACATCGTCTCGAAGTACGCGTCGGTAAACGACAGGTCCGGCAGATGCAGCAGCAGCGGCAGGGTAGCCACGGCGGGCAGGGTGGTCCACACCAGCGTCACCAGCAGGAAGCCGTCGCGCGGGGCCAGTTCGCGCTGATAGCGCCGGGTCGCGAACCACAGCCCAGCGCCCACCGCCAGCGTGATCAGGAACGCCTCGTCGTAGGCCCGCAGCGCCGCATCGGCACCGAAAAACGCTGCCGCCAGCGGCACCAGCATCGCG
>JANWUU010000056.1 GCA_025057735.1 Burkholderiaceae bacterium | reverse complement strand
CCCGGCGGCCGCACGGCGCAGAAGGCGTTGTCCAGTTCGCCGGCGATCACGCGGTCCGTGGCGTCGAGCACGGCACCGGCGGCGTGCAGCGCCGCCTCCCAGCTGTTCGGATTGATCGCCGTGTCGGGGTCCAGAGGCACGTACCCGCGCTTTGGTATCTTGGCCTGCAGTTGCTGCAGGTAAGCGTCCGCGTGTGCGCGCCGGATGGCCTCCAGGGTGGCGGGCGGCGGCTCCAGGGGAACCAGGTGCGGCGCCAATCCGATGCCGATCAGATGGTCGTTGATCGCCGCCAGCCGCGCCGGGCTCTCCGGGTGCCACGAGCCCATCTCGTGCGCCGTGCAGGCGCGGTGCGTGTAGTAGCCGGTTTTCACGGTCTCCTCGGCGCCGTCTCCCTGGACCGACAGAATCTTCGTTTGGGACAAGTCTAATGCTGGAGCAGCTCCGACAGTGCGCCGCGCAGATCGGTCAAGTGATCGTCGGCAAGGACCTGCAGATTCGACAGAGCCTGACCTGCCTGCTAGCCGGCGGCCACCTGCTGATCGAGGATGCGCCCGGTGTCGGCAAGACCACGCTGGCGCATGCGATCGCGATCTCGCTGGGCTTACCGTTTCGCCGCATCCAGTTTACGAGCGACCTGTTGCCCTCGGACGTCATCGGGGTCTCGGTCTATGACCGCGCCAACGGTCAGTTCGTGTTCCACCCGGGACCGATTTTTTCCGAGGTGCTGCTGGCCGACGAGATCAATCGCGCCAGCCCGAAGACCCAGAGCGCGCTGCTGGAGGCGATGGAGGAGGGACAGGTCTCGGTCGACGGCCTGTCGCGGCCGCTGCCGCAGCCGTTCTTCGTCATCGCCACGCAGAACCCGCTGCATCAGGTCGGCACCTTCCCCTTGCCGGAATCGCAGCTCGACCGCTTCCTGATGTGCATCAGCCTGGGCTACCCCGACCGGGCGGCCGAGCGGGCGCTGCTGGCCGGCGCGCCGCGGCGCGATCTGTTGAAACAGTTGCGGCCGGTGGGGCGCCCGGCCGACCTGCTGGCGGCGCAGGAGACCGTCAAGCGCGTACACGCCTCGTCGGCCCTCCTCGATTACGTGCAGGCGCTGCTCGCGCACACGCGCGGCTCGGGCAAATACGCCGAGGGGCTGAGTCCGCGTGCCGGGCTGGCGCTGCTGGCCGCGGCGCGCGCTTGGGCCTGGCTGGACGGCCGCGATCACGTCATCCCGGAAGACATTCAGAACGTGCTGCCGGCGGTGGCGGGCCACCGCCTGCACGCGGCGACCCGCGAAGGCGGCCGCGCGCTGCACGGCCGGGAACTGGTGGCGCAGCTGATCGCGGCGGTCAAGGTGCCATGAGCGTCGGCCCTCATCGCGCGGCCGCCGGCCGCACGGTTTCCTGCGGCGACCGCGCGCGAGGTGCGGCGGTCCGCGGTCGCGGGCGATGAGCATCATCGGGCATCCGCTGGCGCTGCGCATCGGCGCTTGGATCGCGGGCGGCGATGCGCCGGAGCACGGCGAGGTGCTGCTCGACCGCAAGCGCGTGTACATCCTGCCCACTCGCGCGGGCCTGCTGTTCGCGGCGGCGACGCTGGTCATGCTGGCCGGCTCGATCAACTAC
>JANWUU010000050.1 GCA_025057735.1 Burkholderiaceae bacterium | reverse complement strand
GCGATACCTGCGGCGCTGCGCGGCCGGCGCACGCAAGCGCCAGTTCGCCCCAGACGGCGTGCCAGCAGCGCGCAGCCGCCACACCGCACTTGAACTGCGCCTCGTGCTGCGCCCACAGCAGGTACGCCTGCGTGCGCGAAGTCGGCTGGCGGCCGCAGGCGGCCGCGACGATGGCTTCGATGTCGCGCGGCCCGCGCATCATTTCGATGTCCACACCGAGCGGCGCGACGTCGCAATCGACCGCCGCCGCCACCCAGCGACCGGAGTGCGAGACGCTGGCGCGCCAACCGGCCGGGCTGGCCACCGCCACGCCGTTTGCCGTCGATTCGATTGCCACCGACATCGCAGCCACTGCGCTGCGGGCGGCGAGCAGCAGCCGCAGCAGCCAGTGTCCGGCAAGGAACTGCGCGCGCCGTTGCCCGCGCGCCAGGCGCCCCAGGCGCGCGCGCTCGCTCGCCGTCAGCGCCGCGTGGGCGTCGCTTGACCAGCGGTCGTCCGGCGCCGCCGGGATCGCGGCCAACCACAGCCAGGGCCTCATGGCGTCACCCGCAGCAGCACGCTGGCGCGCCCGCTGACCAGCACGCGCGCGCCGGCGCGCAGCGCGAACTCGTAGGCCACCTGCGTGCTGGAGCCAAGCAGCCGCGTGGCCTGCACGATCAGGTCCTCGGCCACGGTGTCCAGGCGCGGAACGCTCCAGCGCAGGTCATGCGCCGCCACCAACAGACCGATCTGCGGCTTATCGCGCGCCCCGGCCACAAGCGCACCATGGATCGCCATCGCCTGCGCGCCGTACTCCAGACCGCAGACCGCCGGCAACACGCCGTCGATCGCAAGCGGATGGTTCGCATCGCGGTGGCTGTGGGCGACGCACTCGATGCGCACGGCGTCCCAGGCGCGTACCGCGGCGATCAGCCGCATGCGGCCGGCGTGCGGCAGCAGGGGGTCGAGCGCGGTCAGCACGGTTCGACCGTCAGCGCAAGCTGCGCGTGCGGCGTGGCGGCAAGCGTGACCGTGCCCGGTTGCCGGCGCGCCAGCAGCGAAAGCAACGGCAGCAGCCGCGCGCTCGGGTTGTGCCGACGTGCCTGCTCGAGGACGGCATCGGCAATACGGGTTTCGTCCGCCGGCGGTTCGGGCCGCCACTTCAGCGTAAGCGATGCCTGCGCGGTGGGCGCCGGCTGAGGCACCAGCGCCAACGCGACGCCCCATGGATCGACCACCGGACGCACGAGCGCAAGTGCACCAGAGTACGGCATGTCAAACGCACAGAACAGCACCGGGCGGTCTTCGTCGATTGCCAAGGCTGCCGCCTCCAGCAGGCCTGCGGCGGCGCTGGCGTCGAAGGCGGCGACACTCGTGGAGGGCTCGCGGCAGCCGACCGCGATCGCGTAATAGCCGGCGGCGGCGTTGTGCACCGAGTTGTGAAAACGCGTCGGCGAGATCTGCGTATCGCCGGCGGCAAGCGCCTGGCAGAGCTGGTCTGTGATCTCCGGGCTGCCCGAACTCGAAGCGAAGACGCTTGCCACCTGCGCCGCCTCCCAGCCAGCAGCAGTGAGGGCTTCCTGGGCCACCGTGAGGACCACACGCGTCGCAAGAGTCGCGCGCCGCCGCTCTGTTGGCGGCAACCACGCGGCGCCCGGCGGTGATGTTGCGCGCGCAGCGATGACGCCGTCGCGCAGCCGCGCGCGGCAGGCCGACCAGCCGGGAAGGTCGGGCGTCCAGACGCCGATGCCAGCCACGTACAGCTTCATGCGGGTTGCCCGAAAATCAGCGAGCAGTTGCTGCCGCCGAAACCGAAGGAGTTCGTCAGCGCGTATGCGATCGGCTGCTGTCGATGGTCAAGCAGCAGCCAGTTCGGGCAGGCCGGATCCTTCTGCACTGTGTTCAGCGTGCCGGGCGCGAGGCCATCGGCGAGCGCAAGCAGCGTAACGGCGGCCTCGGCGATCCCGGCCGCACCCAGCAGATGACCGAAGTAAGCCTTGGTTGAACTGGTCGGCACGCGGTCGCCGAAGATGGCCGCCACTGCCAGCCCCTCGGCGATGTCGTTGGCGCGCGTGGCGGTGCCATGCAGGTTAATGTAGTCAATATCGTCCGGCGCCAGCCCAGCGCGCGCAAGCGCTGCGCGCATCGCCAGTTGCGCGCCCAGTCCTTCTGGATGCGGCGACGACATGTGATGCGCGTCGCTGGACTCGCCCCAGCCGGCCAAGCGCGCCACCGCCCCCTCGGCCTCCTGCGCCCGCTCCAGGATGGCGAAGCCCGCGCCCTCGCCGATCGAAATTCCGCTGCGATCTGGCGCAAAAGGCTTGCAGGGTGTGCGCGCAAGCAGCTCCAGCGCGCCGAACCCATACAGCGTGGTCAAGCACAGCGAATCGACGCCGCCGACGAGCGCCGCATCGGCTAGCCCGGCCTGCATCAGGCGAGCTGCGCTAGCGAAGACCTTGGCGCTAGAAGAACACGCAGTCGAGATCACATACGCCGGCCCCGCGAGGCCCGTTGCCGCGGTAACGAAATCGGCTAGCGAATAAGCGTTTAGGGTGGCGGCGTAATCGAAGCCTGCCGGCAGTGGGCCGTCCGGCGGCCGCGCGTGGTAGGCCCACTCGGCGTGTAGCAGGCCGGAGGTGCTAGTGCCGAGGATGACGGCCACACGTTCCCGCCCGTACCGGGCTTTCAGCCGCTCGATGCGCGCTGGAAAGTCGTCCTGCTGCAGGGCCAGATAAGCGAGCCGGTTGTTGCGGCAGTCGAAGCGCGCAAGCGCCGGCGGCAGCGCGACCGTCGAGAGCCCCTCGACCTCACCGATCCACGTCTCGAGCCGGTGCACGCCGCCGAACGGCGCCAGTTCCGGCGGCGCGAAGACACAGGGCTTCAGCGCGCCGCGCCCCGCGCGCAACGCCGCGCGCAGCGCCTCGCGCCCGTGGCCGACCGCCGTAGTGACGGTGAAATCGCTGACGACTATCGGCAGGCGTGGCAACGGCAGAACCTCAGTGGGGAGAGCGCTCGACCGCGGCCAGCGCGGCGCTACAGGCGAGCGCCACCAGCACGCCGATGGCGACGGTCACGCCAATCATATGCAAAACCGGCGTGCCGGAAGCCGCCAGCAGCGCGAAGGCCATAAAGGTGGTTGCCGCCGCCAGCAGCGCCGAATACAGGACGCGCGCGCGCGCCGCCGGATCGTGTGGCAACTGCGCGAAAAACAGGGCGTAATTGCAGCCGACGCCGGCCACCAGCAATAGCGCCACCCAATGAAACAGGGTCAGCGCGCCGGCGGCCGCCACCAGCGCGGCGGCGGTGATCGTCACCGCCGCCGCCAGCGCGGCAACGATGCGCAGCACCGTTTGCCGCTGCCGCACCGCAAGCGCCAGCAGCACGATGATCAGCGCCGCGCCGGCGGCCGCCGCCTTGAGCGCGCTGCGGCGGTAGTCGGCGATCAGCCGCTCCACGTCGCCTTTAAGGTCGAGCAGGGTCGCCCCCTGCGCCGCCAGCGCCGCGCGCAGCGTCGCCACGGCCGCCGCCTCGAGGCCGTGCAGCATGATCAGCACGGTGGTGCCGTCGGCGTCGGTCAGCAGCTGCGCGCGCAGCCGCTGCGCGAGCAGCGTGTCGGCGTAGTAGGCCGGCGTGAGCAGCGGGCCCGTGCGCGTGCGTTCGACCGCCTGCAGGAACGCCTCGAACGCCTGGGGATCGAACGCGCTGCCGGCAAGCGCTTGCCGCAGGGCGTCGCGCAGCGCAGGCGGCGCCGGCAACGCCGCCTGCCGCGCGCGCTGCGTGCGTTCGCTCGGCAGCAGATCCGCCGGCGACTCGAAGCCGGCGAGCGCGCCAGCGGCGCGCTGCGCCTCAAGCAGCGGGCGCAGCGCCTCCGCCGCCTGCAGCGCCTGCTCCTGCGTGGCGCGGCGCAGTGCCACCACCCAGCGCAACTGCGGCAGGCCGGCGTCACCGCGCAGCCGCGCATCCCGCTCGCCGGCGCCGGCCGCGAGCGGCGAGATCGCTGACAGGTCATCGTTAAACAGGGCC
>JANWUU010000040.1 GCA_025057735.1 Burkholderiaceae bacterium | reverse complement strand
CAACCGCCAGGAGACGACGATGGATGGCACACAGGCGCGTTCGCGCCGGGACGAGGTGACGCCACAGGAGTGGCAGGTGCGGGTGGATCTGGCCGCCGCCTATCGGCTGGTCGCGCATTTCGGCTGGGACGACCTGGTGTTTACGCACATCAGCGCCCGTGTGCCGGGCACCGAGGATCAGTTCCTGATCAATCCGTACGGCATGCTGTTCGAGGAGATCACGGCCTCCTCCCTGGTGCGCGTGGACATCCACGGCAACAAGCTGGACGACTCGCCCTGGCCGGTGAACCCGGCCGGCTTCACGATCCACAGCGCGATCCACGCGGCGCGGCACGATGCCCAGTGCGTGCTGCACACGCATACGCTGAACGGCGTGGCCGTCAGCGCGCAGAAGCATGGCCTGCTGCCGATCTCGCAGCAGTCGATCTTCGTGCTGGCAAGCCTCGGCTATCACGATTACGAGGGCGTGGCGCTGCGCGAGGACGAAAAGCCGCGCCTGGTGGCCGATCTCGGCGACAAGACCCATCTGATGTTGCGCAACCACGGGCTGCTGACGGTGGGTCCGACGATCGCCGATGCCTTCCTCGCCATGTACGTGTTCGAGGCCGCCTGCGCGATCCAGGTACGGGCGCTTGCCGGCACGCGCGGCGGCGAGCAGGCCGGTGACCTGATCGAAATCGACCCGCGCATCATCGCCGGCGCGCGCCAGCAGGCGCAGCAGGTTACGCGCGCGCTCGGCGGCGCGCTGGTGTGGCCAGGGCTGCTGCGCAAGCTGGACCGGCTCGATCCGTCTTACCGAACCTGAGCCGCAGGCAGCGGCGGGGCGCGGCGCAGCCGGTGCGAGTCGCCGCGCGCCACGCCCTCGCGGCGCGGATCGGCGCCGCCGGCCAGCGAGCCGTCCGGCAGCCGGGCGATGGCATGCAGGCCGCTCGGTAGATCGGCGAAGGCCACCGCATGCCCGCGCGCCTGCAGCGCCTCTGCTAGCGACGCGGGCGCGCGGTCGCGCTCGAGCCAGGTCGTCGCCTGGGCGAAGGCGCCGAAGTTCGGCAGATCAATCGCCTGCTGCACGTCGAGCCCCCAGTCGAGCACCGCGATCAGCACCTTCGTCACGTAATGGATGATGTGGGCGCCGCCGGGGGAGCCCAGCACAAGCCGCAGCGCCCCGTCACGATCGAACACCAGCGTGGGCGCCATCGAGCTGCGCGGGCGTTTGCCAGGTTCGATCCGGTTGGCAAGCGGGCGCCCGGCGGCGTCGGTCGGCGCGAACGAAAAATCGGTCAGCTGGTTGTTCAGCAGAAAGCCGTGCACGAGAATGCGGCTGCCGAACGCATGCTCGATGCTGCTGGTCAGCGCAACGGCATTGCCGGAGCGATCGACGATCGATATGTGCGTGGTGGAAGCGGGTTCAAGCGCGCGGTCATGGCCACGGGGCGGCGCGCCTGCCGGCAGGCCGGGCGCGGGTTCGCCGAGGGTGCGAAGCGGGTCGATGCGCTGCGCGCGCTGGCGCAGGTAGTCGGCGTCGAGCAGGCCGGCCAGTGGCACGGCGACGAAATCCGCATCGGCCAGGTACTGCGCGCGGTCTGCATAGGCGAGCCGGAACGCCTCGCTGATCAGGTGTACCGCCTCGGGCGCGAGCGGCGCGTAGGACGCCAGCGGGAACGCCTCCAGCATGCCCAGCGTAGCGAGGACGGTGGCGGTGCCGGAGCTCGGCGGACCGATGCCGCAGATCGTGAAGCGGCTGCGGTAGCTGCCGCACAGCGGGTCGCGCGCGCGGGCGCGATACTGGGCGAGGTCCTGCAGCGCCAGCCGCCCCGGCTGCCGCGGGTCGCTTTGTACCGCTGCGACGAGGTCGGCGGCGAGCGGTCCCTGGTAGAAGGCCTGCGCGCCGCCGCGCGCGATCGTCTGCAGGGTGGCGGCAAACGCACGGTTCATTAGCACGCTGCCGGCTGGCTTCGGCGCACCGTCGACGGTGCAGAAATACGCTTTCGTCGCCGGCCGCGCACAGAGCGCGTCCGCGTCGGCGGCGATCGCACGCGCCAACCGCGGCGAGATGGCAAAGCCGCGTTGCGCGATGGCGATGGCCGGCGCGAACAGCGAGGCCCACGGCAGGCGACCGTGTTCGCGGTGCGCCATGTCCAGCATCGCCAGCAGGCCGGGTGTGCCGACCGCGCGTCCGCCGTTGCGCGCCTGGGCAAACGGCAACGGCTTGCCGTCGGCGTCCAGCAGCAGCGAGGCATCCGCGGCGGCCGGTGCGGTCTCGCGCCCATCGTAGGCCTGCACGCGGCGGCGCTGCGCGTCGTAATGCACGAGAAAGCCACCGCCGCCGATGCCGGAGGATTGCGGCTCCACCACGTTGAGGACCAGCTGCGCGGCGATCGCCGCATCGACGGCGGAGCCGCCGCGGGCGAGGATCCGCAGCGCCGCCTCCACCGCCCGCGGATGGGCGGCGACCACGAGGTCGCGCTGCGCGCGCGCGAGCGCCTTCGGCGTCCAGCCGGAGGCTGCCTCCGGTGCCGGTTGCGCGCGCAGGGTGGCGGCGCACAGCGCGCAGACCAGCAGCAGGACGTGGCGAGGGGGCATCGGTGAACGGGACGTCGGCGCAGCGGGGCAGTATGCTTGCCGCCTTGCGAAACAGACAAGGAGACAAAGAGATGACGATGGATCGACGCCGATTCTCACTCGCGCTGACAGCGGCCGCGGCGGTGCCGGCCCTGCTGCCGCGCTGGGCGGCGGCGCAGTCGCTGGGGGCGCTGAAGATGATGATTCCGGCCAATCCGGGCGGCGGCTGGGATCAGACGGGACGCGCACTGGCCGCAGCGCTGCAGAGCGCCAAGCTGGTCTCCTCGGTGCAATTCGAGAACAAGGGCGGGGCCGCCGGCACGCTGGGGCTCGCCCAGTTCGTCAATGCCGCCAAGGGCGATCCGAATGCGGTGATGATCGGCGGCATGGTGATGGTGGGCGGCATCATCCTGAACAAGTCGCCGGTGGATCTGACGATGGTGACGCCGATCGCGCGCCT
>JANWUU010000017.1 GCA_025057735.1 Burkholderiaceae bacterium | reverse complement strand
CGCTGCGCCACCCGCACCACCATCGGTGCGCCGCCGATGTCCGCCAGGGGCTTGCGTGGCAGCCGGGTGGAGCCGAGCCGCGCCGGGATCAGCGCGACGAAGAAGGTCATGCGCCGCCGGCCGGCGGCTCGTCCAGTCGGCGCGCCTCGCTTTCCAGCAGCACCGGGATGCCGTCGCGGATCGGATACGCGAGCCCAGCGGCGCGCGAGATCAGCTCTTGCCTTGCCTTGTCGTATTCCAGCGGGCCCTTGGTGAGCGGGCAGACGAGGATGTCGAGCAGGCGGGGATCCATGGGCGGTCAGTTCCGTGTCGGTCGTAGGCGCTGCTCGATCAGATCGATCAGCGCCGAATCGATCTGCGTTTTCAGCGGCACGACGCAGATGCGGCCGTCGCCGGCGATGGCGCCGTGCGCGGCGCATTTTACGGCGTCCTTTTCGGTGATCAGCGCGTGGTCGAACTGCCGGCCCGCGAACGGATTGCGCCGGAAGTCGTAGTGATCGCCGAGGGCGATCGCCTCGAACGCCAGCCCCTGCTCGCGCAACATGGAAAAGAAGCGCTGCGGCTGACCGATGCCGGCGGCGGCGAGCAGACGCGCGCCGCGCGCGGCCTGTTCGGCCGCCAGGTCTGCCAGCCGGATGCGACGGGCCGGATCCGCCAGCGCGTAAGCGTCGTCGAGCGCCGCCGCCAGCCGGAAGAAGGGCGAATAGATGCGCACCGCCGGCTGCCCGCGCAGCACCACCGCATCGACGTCGGCCAGGCGCTGCGGCGGCTCGCGCAGCGGTCCGGCCGGCAGCATCCAGCCGTTGCCGAAGCCGCGCTCGTCCACCAGGGCGATCTCCAGGTCGCGCGCCAGGCGCCGGTGCTGCAGCCCGTCGTCGGCCACGATCACGTCGGTCGTGGGGTGCCGTTGCAGCAGCAGGCGCGCTGCGGCGACGCGATCGGCGCCCACCGCCACCGGTACCCCGGTGGCGCGGGCCAGCAGCAGCGGTTCATCGCCGTAGTCGACGGCCTGACCATCGCCGGCGACCAGGCGCGGCTCGCGCCGTTGCGCCCCATAGCCGCGCGACACGATCGCGGGCGACCAGCCGCGCGCGCGCAGCGCGCGGACGATTTCGATCACGAGCGGGGTCTTGCCGGTGCCGCCCACGCACAGGTTGCCGACCACTACCACCGGCACCGGCAGCCGCCGCGCGCGTGCGAGTCCGACGCGGTAGCGCCAGCGGTCGAAACGCCACCACAGCCAGTGCAATCCGGCCAGCGGCGCCAGCAGCCAGGCGACCGGCCCGCGCTTGCGCCAAGACCGTTGCAGCCCGGCCTCCAGGTACGCGCGCAGCCCCATGGCGGGCAGCGGCCGTCAGCGCGCGCCGCCGGCCTGCCGTTGTGTGGCGAAACTCAGGCGCGGCAGGTTGGCCAGGCGGGCCGCCTCCAGCACGTTGATCACCGCCTGGTGCGGCGCCTGCGCGTCGGCATTGATGACCAGTAGGGGTTGGTCGCGCCCGGCGGCGGCGCGCGCCAGATGCTCGGCCACGGCCGCCGGTTCCACCACCGGCAGCAGCGTGCGGTCGATGGCGATCCGGCCGTCGGCGGTGACGCCGATCTGAATTTCGTGCGGCCGGTTCTGTGTGCGGTTGGCTTCCGCCTGCGGCAGTTCGATCTGCAGTTCGGCGAAGCGCGAGTACGTGGTGGTGACCGCCAGGAAGATCAGCACGATCAACAGCACGTCGATGAGCGGGATCAAATTGACCTCCGGCTCCTCGTCGTAGGGGCGGCGAAACCGCATCAGGCGCTCCGGGCGAGCCGTTCGGCGAACAGCGCATCGAGCAGCCGCTGGCCCTGCTGCTCCATCTCGACGAGGAAAGCCTCGACACGGCTCTTGAAGTGGCGGTACATCAGCACGGCCGGCACGGCGACGATGATGCCGAACGCCGTGCAGTACAGCGCCAGCGAAATGCCGTGGGCGAGCTGCTGCGGATTCGACCCCGCCTGCTGGGAGGCGAAGATTTCGATCATGCCGACGACGGTGCCGAACAGGCCGAGCAGCGGGGCCACCGAGCCGATCGAACCGAGCAGCGTCAGGTAACGCGACAGCTCGTGCGCAGCATGCGCGCCGGCGCTCTCCACCGCATGCACGGCCACGTCGCGCGGCGCCCGCTCGTTGCGCAGCGCCGCCGCCAGGATGCGCCCGAGCGGAGAGTTCTGCTCGAGACGATTGATGACCTCCGGCGTCACCTGCCGCTTGGCATGCAGCGCCAGCACATCCTGCAACAGGGTCGGGGGGGCGACCCGCGCGCGGCGCAGCGCGGTCAGCCGTTCGATGATGAGGGCAAGGGCGACGATCGACGCGACGATCAGCGGCCACACCGGCCAGCCGAGACTTTGTACGATCGCAAACACGCGATGACTTCCTTTCTTGCAGCGAACGCGCGCGCAGTGTAGTCGAGCAGGCGTCGGTGGCGCGTCCGGCAGCGGTACGAGCGGCGAGGCGCGGGGGAGAACCGCCATGGCGAGCGAAGCTTCCGTCGAGGACGATGCGCAGCGGGGCCAGCCGCTGACGGTATCGGCGCTGAACCGCGCGGTGGCCGCGCTGCTGGCGCGCGGCTTTCCGCTGGTACGCGTGGTGGGCGAGGTCTCGGGTTTTCTGCGTGCCGCCAGCGGCCACTGGTATTTCGCCCTCAAGGACGACCGTGCACAGGTGCGTTGCGTGATGTTCCGCAGCCGCAATGCGCTGCTTGTCCAGCCGCCGCGCGACGGCGACGCCGTCGAGGTGCTGGCGCAGGTGGCGTTGTACGAGCCGCGTGGCGACTACCAGTTGTTAGTCGAATCGCTGCAGCCGGCCGGGCTGGGCCGCCTGTACGAGCGTTTCCTGCAGCTGCGCGACCGTCTCGCCGCCGAAGGGCTATTCGACGCCGCGCGGAAGCGCCCGCTGCCGGCTCTGCCGCGCGCCATCGGGGTGGTGACCTCGCTGCAGGCCGCTGCCCTGCGCGACGTGCTGGCCACGCTCGCGCAGCGGGCGCCTTACTGCCGGGTGATCGTCTACCCGGTGCCGGTACAGGGCGAGGGCGCAGCCGGGCAGATCGCGGCGATGCTGGATGCCGCCGGCCGGCGGGGCGAGGTCGACTTGCTGCTGCTGGTGCGCGGCGGCGGGTCGCTGGAGGACCTGTGGGCATTCAACGAGGAAATCGTCGCGCGCGCCATCCGCGCCTGTGCCCTGCCGGTCGTGGTCGGCGTGGGACATGAGTCCGATTTCACCATCGCCGATTTCGCCGCCGATGCCCGTGCACCGACGCCGACCGCCGCCGCCGCCCTGGCTGCGCCGGAGCGGACGGCCATGCTGGGCGCGGTCGACGAGCGCCGGCGGCGGTTGCACCGCGTGTTTGGCCACCGTCTGAGCCTGTGGCAGCAGCGCGTGGACTACGCGCAGCGGGCGCTGGCCGCGCCGGCGGCGCCGCTTGTCGGCGTCGCGGCGCGACTGCGCACGCTCGCCCTGCGGATGCGACACGCGCTGGCCGGTGCAACGACCGTGGCCACGTACCGCCTCGCCGACGCAACGGCGCGGCTGCAGCGCAGCGCGCCGGCACCCGCGCGGCAGCAGCCGCTCCTGCGCGCGTGCACCGGCGCGCTCGTCGCGGCGGCGCGGCGCGCCCACCGCCAGCGGAGCGATGCCCTGCAGGCGCTGGCGGCGCGGCTGGTGGCGCTCGATCCGCACGCAGTGCTGGCGCGCGGCTACGCGGTGGTCACCGACCCGCGCGGACATGTGGTCACCGATGCCTCGCGCCTGCAGCTCGGCGACGCGCTGCGTTTGCGCCTGGCGCGCGGCGTGGCGGCGGCTCGCGTCGAGGGCATCGACGTCGGCGGCGATGTGCTCGCACGGTAGCCGCGCGCGGAACGGGCCGTGCGCGGGCGAGCACGATCGCTGTGATAGATTTTCCCCGCGCCAGCTGGGCGTGCACAAAGCGAAGCAATAACGCGAATCAACGACGGGGGGTCATCGATGGGCGCAATCTTTCAATCGCTCGGGCGGACCGTGACCGCGGGCGTCGTCGTCCTGATTGTCATCATGGCGCTGGTGGGAGCGATGTCCGCCAGCGCGATTCGGCTCGATCATGCGTGGACGGCATTTTTGGTGCGCTGGCTACACGTGCTGGCGGGCGTGATGTGGATCGGCCTGCTGTGGTACTTCAATTTCGTGCAGACGCCCTCGATGCCGAAGATCCCGGACGAGCAAAAACCGGCGATCAGCAAGGTGATCGCGCCGACCGCGCTGTTCTGGTTCCGGTGGGCGGCGCTGGCGACCGTGGTGACCGGCGTGCTGTTGGCATGGATGTTGGGTTCGCTCGGTTCGCTGCTGACCTTTGCTCGTCCGCATACCGCGATCGCCATCGGTATGTGGCTGGGGTTGATCATGGCCTTCAACGTGTGGTTCATCATTTGGCCGAACCAGAAGAAAGCGCTCGGTATCGTGGAGGTGGCCGCCGAGGAGAAAACCAAAGCGGCGCGGGTGGCAATGCTCACCTCGCGTTTCAACATGATGCTGTCGATTCCGATGCTCTACTGCATGGTGGCGCAACAGAACAACGGCCTGTAAACCGCAAAGCCCCCGCTTACCTTGCCGGCGCGCGCGGCGGGATGCCGCCGATCACCGCGCCCGGCCTGATGCCGCGGCTGGCGAACCAGCCGCGGTTCATCTCCAGCGCGTACCGCACGGGCGCGCGCGCGCAATGAAGGGTTTCGGTATGCGGCGCCATGTCCTCGATATTGACGACGCGGCCATCGTCGTCGATGAAGGCGACCGATAGCGGAATCGGCGTGTTGCGCATCCACATGCAGTGAGGCGCCTTGCTGTCGAACACGAACAGCATGCCCTGGTTCGGCGGCAGGTGCTCGCGGAACATCAGTCCGCGTGTGCGCGTGGCGTCGGTGTCGGCCAGCTCCGCGGTGATCAGGTGG
>JANWUU010000426.1 GCA_025057735.1 Burkholderiaceae bacterium | reverse complement strand
CTCGATCCGACCAAGATCACGGTCGACATTTCCTCCTGCGGGCTGACGGTGGACGAGCTGCAGCAGGAGCTGTTTTCGCGCTTCAACATCACGATCGAGAAATCCACCTTCAACACCATCACGCTGCTGCTGACCATCGGTACCACACGCTCCAAATGCTCGCGCCTTTACGACGCGCTGATGCGCATCGCGCGCGAGAAGCGGGCCCCGCGCAGGCTCTACCGCACGCCCGACATTCCCGGCTTCACCGAGCTCGTGTACCTGCCGCGCGATGCCTATTACTGCGGCGGCGAGCTGGTGCCCCTGCTGGACGACAACGACCAGCCGAACGCGAGCCTGGTCGGGCGCATCTGCGCCGACCAGATCGTCCCCTACCCGCCCGGCATCCCGGTGCTCGTGCCCGGCCAACTGATCACCGAAAACATCGTCGAGTATCTAATCCGCTACCTGCGCGTGCAGAACAAGGTCGAGCTGCACGGCGTCGTCTACCAGGGCTACTTTCCGAGCATCCGCGTGCTGTCGGCAGCCGAGGAGCGGCGCTTGACCCCGCTGGTGGACCCCGCGGCGGCACGCCTGGCCGCGTAGGCCGCGGCTGCGCCGATCAACCTATAATGAGCCGCTCGCGGCGCGCTTCGACGCCGCGATTTGTTTTTCCGCGTGCGGTCCGCCGATGTCCCATCTTATGCACACCTACAACCGCCTGCCGGTCGCCTTCACGCACGGCCGGGGCGCCTGGCTCGTGGCGGAAGACGGCACCGAGTATCTGGACGCGCTGGCCGGCATCGCGGTCAACGGCCTTGGGCATGCGCATCCGCGGCTCGTCAAGGCGCTCGCCGAGCAGGCCGGCCGCTTGATCCACGTCTCCAACATCTACCGCATCCGCGAGCAAGAGGCGCTGGCCGAACGGCTGTGCGCGCTCTCGGGCATGGAGGCGGTGTTTTTCGCCAACTCGGGTTCGGAAGCCAACGAAGCCGCGCTGAAGCTGGTGCGCTTGTACGGCCACCAGCGGGGCCAGCCCGAGGCGCAAACGCTTGTCATGGAGCGCGCCTGGCATGGCCGCACGCTGGCCACGCTCGCCGCCACCGGCAGCGAGAAGGCGCGCCGGGGGTTCGATCCGCTGCCCACCGGTTTCATCCGCGTACCGTACAACGACCTCAAGGCGATCGAGCGCGTCGCGGCACGCGATCCGCGCGTGCTGGCCGTCTGGCTGGAGGTGCTGCAGGGCGAGGGCGGCATCCGCGTGGCCGACCGCGACTACGTGCGGGCGCTGCGCCGGCTGTGCGACGAGCGCGGCTGGCTGCTGATGATCGACGAGGTACAGTCCGGGATCGGTCGCACCGGCAAATGGTTCGGGTATCAATGGTCGGACGTGCAGCCGGACGTGATCACGCTCGCCAAGGGGCTGGGCTCGGGCGTGCCGATCGGCGCGATCGTCGCGCGTGGGCCAGCCGCTCGCGTGTTCACGCCAGGCACCCACGGCTCGACGTTCGGCGGCGGGCCGCTTGCCTGCCGCGCCGGTCTGGAGACGCTGGCGATCATCGAGGAGGAAGGGCTGCTCGCCAATGCCGCCCGGCAGGGCGAGCGGATCCGCGCCGGCCTGGCGCGCGCCTTGGCGAGCGTCCCCGGCGTCGTGGCGATCCGCGGCGAGGGGCTGATGATCGGCGTCGAACTGGACCGGCCCTGTGGCGAACTGGTGACAATGGCGCTTCAGGCGCGGCTGCTGATCAACGTGACGCAAGACAACGTCGTGCGCCTGCTGCC
>JANWUU010000386.1 GCA_025057735.1 Burkholderiaceae bacterium | reverse complement strand
CGAACATCGTGCCCTCGGGGTCGAGGACGCGCACGCGCTCGCCTTCCAGCGGCCCGCCCTCCCGGTAGAAGTACCACCACGGCAGACCATTGATGGCCGGCACCACCACCGTGTCGGGGCCGAGCAGCGGCGCCAAGCGCGGCAGCATCGGGCCGATCGCGTGCGCCTTCAGAGTCAGGAAGACGATGTCCTGCGCCGGCAACTGCGCCGGGTCGTCCGTGGCCCGCAGGCGGTACGTGCCGGAGTACCGGTCGACGTGATCGACGAAGCGCAAGCCGTGCTCGCGCAGCGCCGCCAGGTGCGCGCCGCGCGCCACCAACGACACCTCTTGTCCCGTGGCCGCCAGCCGCGCGCCGAGGCTGCCGCCGATGCCGCCCGCGCCGACGATGCACACCCTCACCGGAAGGCCTCCTCCAGGCGCCGCCGGTCCCAGCCGGGCGCCAGCATCTCGATGAACGCGTACACGAACCCGCGCAGGTAGGCGCCCTGCTTGACCGCCAGCCGCGTGGTGTTTTTACCGAAAAGATGCCCGCACGGCAGCACGACCAGGTTGTCGCGCGTCAAATCCGCCGCCACCCCGGCGATGATGCCGACCCCCATGCCCAGGTGCACGTAAGTCTTAATCACGTCGGCGTCGATCGCCTCCAGCACGATCGACGGCTCGATGCCGGCGGCCGAAAACGCGGCGTCGATCTTGCTGCGGCCGGCGAAGGTGGTCTCGTAGGTCACGATCGGGTGCCGCGCCAGATCCTTCAGCGTCAGTTTTCCCGGTGTGGTCTGGAATTTGGCCAGCGCATGGCCGGGCGGCACCACCGCCACGTGCTGCCAGTCGTACACCGGAATCGTGCGCAGTCCGGGGGTGTCGCCCAGCGTCTCGGTGGCCAGCCCGATGTCGGCCTGCCCGTTGGTGAGCATCGCCGCGATCTGCGGCGGATTCGCCTCCAGCAGCTTGAAGCGCACCTGCGGGAACTTCTGCGCGAAACGCCGCACCACGGGCGGCAGCACGTAGCGCGCCTGCGTATGCGTGGTCGCCATGCGCAGCGTGCCGGAGGGGGAGCCGGCGTAATCGCGCGCCAGCTTCTTTAAGTTGTCGACCTCCTGCATGATGCGCTCGGCGGCCAGCAGCACCTGCTGGCCCGGCGGCGTCAGACCGAGGATGCGCTTGCCCTGGCGCGCCAGAATCGACACGCCGAGCTCGTTTTCCAGCTCGATGATCGCCTTCGACACGCCGGGCTGCGAGGTGTGCAGCGCGCGGGCGGCGGCCGTGATGTTGAACTTGTGACGCGCCGCTTCGCGCAGGAAGCGAAATTGCTGTAGGTTCATCGGGGAGGGCGTCGACGAGCGGGCCGCAAGTATAGGCAGCCGCCGCGATATTCACCCAACGCTTGTGTGTCTCGCCGCGCGGGCCGGCACCGACCGCAATATCTCGCGCTTTGGCTGGCTCAGGATCGCAGCATTTGGTGTCGCTGGCGCGGCGGGTGTACGCTGTGAGCCGTTTGCAAGCGACATGCAGGCGCGCGCCGCCGGACCCTTGACGGTCCCCGCTGGCCCATCGCGGCGCGCACTCCGAGGGGTTCCCGACCATGAAATTCGACCAGGCGCAGCTTTTACTCGACGAGCAACCGATCTCGACCGACGTGCTGCTGGAGAAATACGCCAAAGGCGACGAAAAAACCGTCGACGACGTGCGTCGGCGCGTGGCGCGCGGCCTGGCCGCGGTGGAAAAGCCCGACGTTCGCGACCTGTGGGAGAAGCGCTTCTACGAGGCAATGGCCGACGGCTTCATTCCCGGCGGTCGGGTCAATTCCGCCGCCGGCACCGGCATCGCCGCCACGCTGATCAACTGCTTCGTGCAGCCCGTCGGCGACGCCATCACGGAAACGCGCGATGGCGTGCCGTCCATCTACACGGCGCTGCAGCAGGCGGCCGAGACGATGCGGCGCGGCGGCGGCGTCGGCTACGACTTC
>JANWUU010000383.1 GCA_025057735.1 Burkholderiaceae bacterium | reverse complement strand
CTCCATTGCATCGCTGCCCCTTGTCTACCGCGGCAAGGTGCGCGACACCTACGCGGTGGGCGACGACAAGCTGCTGATCGTCACCACCGACCGCATTTCGGCCTTCGACGTGGTGTTGAAGCAGCCCATCCCGGACAAGGGTCGGGTGCTGAACGCCCTGTCCAACTTCTGGTTCGAGCGGCTCGCGCACGTGGTGCCCAACCATCTGACTGGTATCGATCCCGCGTCGGTGGTCGCGCCCGCGGAGGTCGAGCAGGTGCGCGGGCGCGCGGTGGTGGCGATGCGCCTCACCCCTGTGCCGATCGAGGCTGTCGTGCGCGGCTACCTGATCGGCTCCGGCTGGAAGGACTATCAGGCCAGTGGCCGCGTATGCGGCATCGCGCTGCCGCCTGGGCTGCAACTGGCGCAGCAGTTGCCGCAGCCGATTTTCACGCCCGCGGACAAGGCGGAGCTTGGCCGCCACGACGAGAACATCACCTTCGAGCGGATGTGCGAAAAAATCGGCGCGCCGCTGGCGCAGCGCATTCGGGAGGTCTCGCTGCGGCTGTACCAGGAGGCGGCCGCCTACGCCGCCGGCCGCGGCATCCTGATCGCCGACACCAAGTTCGAATTCGGGCTGGACAAAAACGGCACGCTGCGGCTGATGGACGAAGTGCTGACGCCCGATTCCTCGCGCTTCTGGCCGGCGGACTCCTACCGCGTGGGCATCTCGCCGCCCAGCTTCGACAAGCAGTACGTGCGCGACTGGCTGCAGCGCCAGCCCTGGAACCAGACGCCGCCCGCCCCCGACCTGCCCGCCGAGGTGATCGAACAGACTGCGCGCCGCTACCGCGAGGCGCTGACGCGGCTGACCGGGCGCGGGCTCGACTGACACCCCGGCCGCGCCCGGCCGGCGCGTTTGGCGTGCCCCGGACGTGCTGGCCGCGCCCTGGTGGCGCGTGTGCTGCGGCGTTAGCCGATACGCCGCGCCGGCACGAACGCGAGTCGCAGCATCGCGATGCCGACGAGAGCGGCTGTGGCTCCCGAACACAAACCGCAGCGGGTACGCGGTGAGGACATCCGGTTGTATACCTTGAGATGCCGTGCGCGCATACTGAGAACCGCCGCAATAGGGTCGGTCGCTTGATGAAGCGGAGGGCCGCTGTGCAGGGCTAAACGGTGCATAACGCACCGAGCAACCGCTTGCTCGAGGGCGGCCGCCTCGCTAATCATTGCGCGCACGTGCAACGGCGTGGGAGTCGCCATGGGGTATCGCAGCGTGTTTCGTGCCGGCCTGTTCGCGGGCCAGGTTGTGATCGTGACCGGGGGCGGCTCCGGCATCGGCCGCTGCGCTGCGCACGAGCTGGCCGCGCTCGGCGCGCGCGTGGTGCTGGTCGGGCGCGACGAAAGCAAGTTGGTGGCGGTGGCGGCGGAGATCGAAGCCGACGGCGGTGCGGCCGAGCCGCTGGCCTGCGACATCCGCGAGGAGGAAGCGGTGCGCGCGCGGGTGGCGCAGGTCGTGGCGCGGCACGGGCGCGTGCACGGGTTGGTGAACAACGCCGGCGGGCAGTTCGTGGCGCCGCTGGAGTCGATCTCCCGCAAGGGCTGGGACGCGGTGCTTGCCACCAACCTCACCGGCGGCTTTCTGCTGGCGCGCGAGTGCCTGCTGCAATCCATGCGCGAGCACGGCGGTGCGATCGTAAATATCGTGGCCGACTTCTGGGGCTCGATGCCGGGCATGGGCCACAGCGGCGCGGCGCGTGCCGGCATGGTTAGCTTCACCGAGACGGCGGCGTTTGAGTGGGCGCGCTATGGCGTGCGCGTCAACGCGGTGGCGCCCGGCTACATCGCCTCCAGCGGCATGGACAAGTACCCGCCGGAGCTTGCGCCCCGTATCCGCGCGATGGCCGCCACCGTGCCGGCGGGCCGCTTCGGCAACGAGGCCGAGGTGTCGGCCGCGATCGTCTTCTTGCTGTCGCCGGCCGCAAGTTTTATCTCCGGCGCAGTGCTGCGCGTGGACGGCGCGCGGCCGCAGGTGCGCATGGGTTGGGGCGAGTTCGCCGCTGGCCCGCAGGCGCGTGCGCGCGAGGCGGTGCGGCCGTTCGACGGCTTCCATCGTTATCAGCCGCCGCGCCTGTTCTGGCAGGACGCGTGGGCTGCGGGTAGCGAGGTGCGCAATGACGGCTGAACGTTCACCGGGCGATGTCTTAGCCGACGCCGACGCGCTGGCCGTGTTGGAGACTGCGCGCCGTTTCGTCGCGCGCGAGGTGGCGCCGCATGTGCAAGCGTGGGACGAGGCGGGCACATTTCCCCGCGCGTTGTACGCGCGCGCGGCCGAGGCGGGCCTGCTGCAGCTCGGCTACCCGGAGGCGCTCGGCGGCGTGCCGGCAACCTGGCGGCTGCGCTGCGAGCTGTCGCGCACGCTGGCGCGCGAGTGCGGCAGCGGCGGGCTCTTGGCCAGCCTGTTTTCGCACAACATTGCGCTGCCGCCGATCGTTGCGCACGGCAGTGAGGCGCTGGCGCGGCGCATCGTGCCCGCCGTGCTGCGCGGGGAGGCGATTGCGGCGCTGGCCATTACCGAGCCCACCGGCGGCTCGGACGTCGCCGCGCTGCGCACGCGCGCGCGCCGCGACGGTGGCCAGTACGTGATTGACGGCGAGAAAACCTTCATCACCTCCGGCATGCGCGCCGACTGGCTGACGGTGGCGGTACGCACAGATCCAAACGCGGAGGGGGCGGCCGGCATCAGCTTGCTGGCGGTGCCGGGCGATGCGCCGGGGCTGACGCGCACGGAATTGAAGAAGATGGGCTGGTGGTGTTCGGATACCGCGCATCTGCGCTTCGATGGCGTGCGCGTGCCGGCGGATAACCTTATCGGCGAAGAAGGTCAGGGCTTCCGCATCGTGATGCGCAATTTCAATGCGGAGCGCCTGTCGATGGCGGCGCTTGCCGTCGGTTTCGCCGAGGCGTGTCTGGCGGAGGCGCTCGCCTGGGCGCGCACGCGCCGCACCTTCGGCCAGCCGCTTATCGCGCATCAGGCCGTGCGGCACCGGCTGGCGGACATGACGATGCGCATCGAGAGCGCCGCAGCCTGGCTGGGGCAGCTGGCCGCGCGCGCCGACGCGGGCGACACGGGGCCCGGCTGGGTTGCGCACGTCTGCCTACTGAAAAACCACGCCACGCAGGCGATGCAGTTTTGCGCCGATGCGGCCGTGCAGATCTTGGGCGGCATGGGCTTCATGCGAGGCACGGTGGCCGAGCGTGTCTACCGCGAAGTGAAAGTGATGATGATTGGCGGCGGCGCCGAGGAGATCATGAAGGAGCTAGCCGCACGGCAGCTCGGCTTCAGCGCTTAGGTGCCCTCTTGCTGCGCGCTGCCCACTGCGCTGCATAGGCCTCGCTGCGCAAGCGACCGCCGCTGCATGGCATGCGCGGCACCGGCGCGCGGTCGGCCGCGGTGGATTACCGGTGCCGGCGCATCAGCTGCGTGATGCGGCGGACCGGGCGCATCGGTTCGAGGCGTACGTGCAGACTGAGTTGTAACGCGACCTGCCGGACCTGCTGGCCGTGCAAAACCTGATCGATTTCCGCCGGCTGGCCCAAGCTGCCTGTCTGGGTCCGGGCGCGCTGCGGAACCCGGCCGAACTGGGGCGCGACGTGGGATCTGTCTAGCCCAAGGTGCACCGCTTGTTAAACGAGCTGCAGGCCAGCTTCCTTGTGTTGCACCTGCCGGTCTATGCGGTCAACCGCAGCAAACGCCTCATCAAGGCGCCCAAACTTTACTGGTGCCGATCCCGCGCACGCGCTGCATCTGGCCGGCGAATCCGAGCTCCGCGGCGCGCAGCTGGAAACCCTCATCCTGCTTGACCTGCCCGTCTGGCGCGGTCTGCAGATGCCGCGGCGGCAGAGAGGTTTCCGCTAACGCAGCGGGTGCTCGCGGTCCCGTGGTGGCGGCTGCTCGGGGCATCGTCCGCCGCCGCGGCGCGCCGCGCGAGGTCCGGCCGCCGTTAATGGGGCAGCCGCCGCGCTTTCCGTCACGATCGGCGTGCGCCGGCTCGGGCATGCTAGCGGGCGGCGCATTGATTCCGGGAGGCCGCGATGGACGATGCATCCCTGCAGATGGGAAGTGAGGAGAGCCTGAAGGCTGAGCGCATCGAGGCGGCGATCGCGTGCATCGCCGCGCACGTGCCGGCGGCGGAGGGGCAGCGCCTGGCGGCTTTCGCGCGCGAGTACCTGCGGCAGGTCGACCCGGAGGACGTGCTGGCCCGCACGCCGGAGGAGCTTGCTGGCGCGCTGCTGTCGCACTGGCAGTTCGGCCAGCGGCGCGAGCCGGGGCGGGCCAAGGTGCGGGTGCTGTCGCCGGCCGGTGCCGAGCATGGCTGGAGCTCGCGCCACACGGTCATCGAGATCGTCAACGACGACATGCCGTTCCTGGTCGATTCGGTGACCATGGAGCTGTCGCGGCGCGGCACCACGCTGCATCTGATCGTGCATCCGGTCTTTGCCGTCACGCGCGAGGCCGACGGCACGCTGCGCACGCTGGCGGCGCGCCACGACGCGCCGCAGGCGCCGCGCGAATC
>JANWUU010000378.1 GCA_025057735.1 Burkholderiaceae bacterium | reverse complement strand
AGACTCGCGCCCACCAGCAGCAGGAACTGCGTGACGATCGCGGTGCGCCAGCCGACCCAGGGCTGATCGCGCGTCATCGCGATGTCGATCCAGCCGAAGTAATCGAGGTCGTAGATGAAGTGGTAGACGATCATCTGCAGGATCGCGACGCCGCGCAGGGCGTCGATGCAAGCGAGGCGCGGGGTGTCCGCGCCTTCCGGGGGGGCGGTCACGATCGATGGAAGGGCGGCCATGCCATGATCGTAATCGCGATGGGCGCGCAGCGGATCGACGACGTGGGGAGCAGGCGATGGCCATCCGCATCTTGCGGATCGGATCGCCCCGCGCGGCGGGGGAGGGTCCGCGCATCGGCGGCGTGCGGTGCCTGCGACGCGGGGTGCCGCAGGCGCTGCTCGCCGAGCGCGAGGGGGCGATGATTTGACGTTTATGCGGACTGCGATTCTGCTGCTGATTGCCGGTCTGGCCGCCAGCGGCGCTGGCGCGTTCGATGCGCAGGGCCACCGCGGCGCACGCGGCCTCGCACCGGAGAACACCCTGGCGGCTTTCCGCACGGCGCTTGAGATCGGCGTGACGACGCTGGAGACGGACCTCGCGGTCACGCGCGACGGCGTGCTGGTCCTGTCACACGACCCGCATTTGAATCCGGCGCTCACGCGCGGGCCGGACGGCCGCTGGCTTACCGCCCAAGGTCCGGCGATCCGCAGCCTCACGCTGGCGGAGCTAAAACGCTACGACGTCGGGCGGCTAAACCCGGCGCATCGGTATGCGGCCAACTGGCCCGAACAGAAGCCGGCCGACGGGGAGCGCATCCCCACGCTCAGCGAGCTGTTCGCGCTGGTGCAGGCACATAGCACGAAGGTACGGCTCAACCTGGAAACCAAGATCACGCCGACCTCCGGCGACGAGGTGCCGCCGCCGGCGGAATTCGCCCGCCTCGTGCTGGAGGCCATCGACCGCGCCAACCTGCAAGATCGCGTAACGATCCAGTCGTTCGACTGGCGCACGCTGGTCGAGGTGAAACGTCTGCGGCCGCAGCAACCGACGTCCTGTCTGACGATCGAATCGCCGTCGATGGACACCGTGCGCGGGCATGCGCAGCAAGGCTCTCCTTGGCACGCGGGCCTCAAGGGCGCCTCGCTGCCGGCGCTGGTGCAAGCTGCCGGCTGCGAGACCTGGTCGATGTTCTGGCGCAACCTGACGCCCGCGCGGGCGGCCGAGGCGAAGGCGCTCGGGCTGAAGCTGTTGCCGTGGACGGTGAACGAGGAAGCGGACATGGCGCGGCTGATCGACCTTGGGGTGGACGGGATCATCACCGATTACCCCGACCGGCTGCGCCGCGTGATGGCCGCCAAAGGACTGGCGCGTCCATGATGCAAGAGGCGGTGATCGCCGCTACGCGGCGCTGGATCGAGCGCGCCGTCATCGGCCTGAACCTGTGTCCTTTCGCGCGCGGCGCCCTGCCGCGCCTGCGGCTGGCGGTCAGCGCCGCCACCACGACCGAGGCGCTGCTGGCCGATCTCGTCGTGGAGTTGCGGCGTCTGGCGGCCGCCGAACCGGCGCAGCTCGAAACCACGCTGCTGATCCATCCCCGCGTGCTGCAGGATTTTCTCGACTTCAACGATTTCCTGGACGTCGCCGAGGCGGCCGTGCGCGCGCTCGGCCTGGAAGGCGTCATCCAGATCGCGAGTTTCCATCCGCAGTACCGTTTCGCCGGCAGCGCCCCGGAGGACATCGAGAATTTCACGAACCGCGCGCCGTATCCGATCCTGCATCTGCTGCGCGAGGACAGCGTGGCCCGCGCCGTGGCCGCCGTGGACGACCCGAGCGCGATCTACCGGCGCAACCTGGAGACGATGCGCCGTCTCGGTCATGCGGGCTGGGCGCGGTTGTGGTCTGACGGCAGCGCCGCCTGAGTGCGCATCGGTATACTGCCGCTTTACCGGTAACAGCCCGCGCTCATGACGAAATACGTCTTCGTTACCGGTGGCGTGGTGTCTTCGCTCGGCAAGGGCATCGCCGCCGCCTCGCTTGCCGCGATCCTCGAATCGCGCGGCCTGAAAGTCACCCTGATCAAGCTCGACCCGTACATCAACGTCGATCCGGGCACGATGTCGCCGTTTCAGCACGGCGAGGTGTTCGTGACCGAGGACGGCGCGGAGACCGATCTCGATCTGGGGCACTACGAGCGCTTCATCTCGGCCCGGATGAAGCGCTGGAACAACTTCACCACCGGCCAGATCTACGAGTCGGTGATCCAGAAGGAGCGGCGCGGCGAATACCTCGGCAAGACGGTGCAGGTCATCCCGCACGTCACCAACGAGATCCAGGAATTCATCGAGCGCGGCGCGCGTGCCGCCTGGGACGGCAAGACCGACATCGCGATCGTCGAGATCGGCGGCACCGTCGGCGACATCGAGTCGCTGCCTTTCGTGGAGGCCGCGCGCCAGATGAGTCTGCGGCTGGGGCGCGGCGCCTGCTGCTTCGTGCATCTGACCTTGGTGCCGTTCATCGCCTCTGCCGGCGAGCTGAAGACCAAGCCCACCCAGCACAGCGTGCAGAAGCTGCGCGAGATCGGCATCTATCCGGACGTGCTGCTGTGCCGGGCCGACCGCCCGATTCCGGAGGAGGAGCGCGCCAAGATTTCGCTCTTCTCCAACGTCCCGCTGAATGCGGTGATCTCGGTGTGGGACGTCGATTCGATCTACAAAGTGCCGTCGATGCTGCACAAGCAGGGGCTGGACGAAATCGTCTGCTTCGCCCTGCGCATCGTGTCGCGGCCGGCCGACCTGTCGGCCTGGGACCGGCTGATCGATGCGCTCGAGCACCCGCAGCACGAGGTGACGATCGGCATGGTCGGCAAGTACGTCGATCTGTCGGACTCGTACAAGTCGCTGAACGAGGCGCTGACGCACGCCGGCATCCATACGCGCACGCGCGTCCACATCGAGTACATCGACTCCGAGACGCTGGAACGCGGCGCGACGCCGGCGTTCGAGCACCTGGACGCGATCCTGGTGCCGGGCGGCTTCGGCAAGCGCGGCACCGAGGGCAAGATGCGGGCCATCCAGTACGCACGCGAACGGCGCGTGCCTTACCTTGGGATCTGTCTCGGCATGCAGCTGGCCACGATCGAGTTCGCGCGCAACGTGTGCGGACTGGCCGGCGCCAATTCCACCGAATTCGATCCGGACACGCCGCACCCGGTGGTGGCGCTGATCACGGAATGGACCGATCGCACCGGCCGCGTCGAGCGGCGCAGCGAGACCTCGAATCTCGGCGGCACGATGCGGCTGGGCGCGCAGCGCTGTCCGGTCGAGCCGGGGACGCTGGCGGCGCGCATTTACGGCACCGAGGTCAACGAGCGGCACCGGCACCGCTACGAGGTCAACAACGCCTATGTGCCGCAGCTCGAAGCCCGCGGCTACCGCGTCTCGGCACGCACGCCGACCGAACACCTGACCGAGATCATGGAACTGCCCGATCATCCGTTCTTCATCGGCGTGCAGTTCCATCCGGAATTCACGTCCACGCCGCGCGCCGGTCATCCGCTGTTCAAGGCATTCGTCGAGGCGGCGCTCGCCTACCAGCGCGCGCGCAGCGGCGCGGCCTTGCAGAAGGTGGCGGCGTGAGACGCGGCGCTGGCGCGGTGGCGCCTGCCACACGTGCGACGGGGCCGTGCTGGCCGAAGGAGCGGCGATGAGGTTGTGCGGTTTCGAAGTCGGGCTGCAGCGGCCGATTTTCCTGATCGCCGGGCCCTGTGTGGTGGAGAGCGAGCAACTGGCGGTCGACACGGCCGGCCGCCTGAAGGAGATCACGGCCGGCCTGGGCGTGCCGTTCATCTACAAATCGAGCTACGACAAGGCCAACCGCAGCTCGGGCCGCAGTTTTCGCGGGCTCGGCCTCGAGGAAGGCCTGCGCATCCTCGCCGAGGTCAGGCGCCAGGTGGGGGTGCCGGTGCTGACCGACGTGCACACGGAAGCCGAGATCGCCACGGTGGCGCAGGTGGTGGACGTGCTGCAGACCCCGGCCTTCCTGTGCCGGCAGACCGATTTCATCCGCGCCTGCGCGCAGGCGGGGCCGCCGGTGAACATCAAGAAAGGCCAGTTCCTCGCCCCTGGCGACATGAAGAACGTCATCGAAAAGGCGCGCGAGGCCGCACGCGAGGCGGGGTTGCCGGAGGACCGTTTTCTGGCCTGCGAGCGCGGCGTGAGCTTCGGCTACAACAATCTCGTGTCGGACATGCGGTCGCTGGCGATCATGCGCGAAACCGGCTGTCCGGTGGTGTTCGACGCCACGCACTCCGTGCAACTGCCGGGGGGGCTGGGCAACGCCAGCGGCGGCGAGCGTCGGTTCGTACCGGTGCTCGCGCGTGCAGCCGTGGCGGCCGGCGTGGCCG
>JANWUU010000340.1 GCA_025057735.1 Burkholderiaceae bacterium | reverse complement strand
GATGCGTGCGGATGCCGTCCGTACAATCGCCTGCCGCTCTCCTGATCCGGCCGCCGTTGCCCGTCCGCTCGTATGGCGCTCGCCGTCGTCCACAGCCGCGCACTGTCGGGCATGTTCGCCCCCGAGGTGACGGTCGAGGTGCACCTGGCCAATGGCCTGCCGTCGTTCACGCTGGTCGGCCTGCCGGACACGGAGGTCAAGGAGGCGCGCGAGCGCGTGCGCGCGGCCCTGCAGAATAACCGCTTCGAATTCCCCTCGCGCCGCATCACGGTCAACCTGGCGCCGGCCGATCTGCCGAAGGAGTCGGGCCGGTTCGATCTGCCGATCGCCATCGGCATCCTGATCGCGAGCGGTCAGGTGAGCGGGCGGGCGGTGGCTAAGTTCGAATTCGTCGGCGAGCTGTCGCTCACCGGCGAGCTGCGTCCGGTGCGCGGCACGCTGGCGATGACGCACGCGGTGGCGAAGGTGCCGCAGGCCAAGGGGCCGCGCGGATTCGTGCTGCCGTTCGAGAACGCCGACGAGGCGGCGCTGGTCGGCGGCATCGACATCTACCCGGCGAAAGATCTGCTGCAGGTGGTCGCGCACCTGGAGGCGGCCGCCGGCAACGGGCAGGCGCGCGCCATCGCGCCGCACGTCTCGGCAGTCCGGTTGGCGCCCGCGGCTTACCCGGACCTCTTCGACGTCAAGGGACAGAAGCCGGCGCGGCGCGCGCTGGAGATCGCCGCCGCCGGCGGCCACAGCCTGCTGATGGTGGGGCCGCCCGGCACGGGCAAGACTATGCTGGCGCAGCGCCTGCCGGGCATCCTGCCGCCGATGACGACCGACGAGGCGCTGGAGTCCGCGGCGGTGCTGTCGCTGGTCGGGCAGTTCGCGCCGCAACGCTGGGCCCAGCGGATGTTCCGCGCCCCGCATCACAGTGCCAGCCCGGTGGCATTGGTCGGCGGCGGCAATCCGCCGCTGCCGGGCGAGATCTCGCTCGCCCATCATGGCGTGTTGTTCCTGGACGAGCTGCCGGAGTTCGACCGCCGCGTGCTGGAGATGCTGCGCGAGCCGCTGGAGTCCGGCCGCATCACGATCTCGCGCGCCGCGCGGCAGGTCGATTTCCCGGCCAAGTTCCAGCTCGTGGCGGCGATGAACCCCTGCCCCTGCGGTTACCACGGGCACAAGACGATCGCCTGCCGCTGCACGCCGGAGATGGTGGCGCGCTACCAGGATCGCATCAGCGGACCGTTGCTGGACCGCATCGACATGCGGGTGGAGGTCTCGTCGCTGACCGAGGAGGAGCTCACGGCGCTGCCCGACGGCGAGCCGTCGCGCATCGCCGCCGAACGGGTGCATCGCGCCTGGACGCGCGCCCTGCAACGCCAGGGCAAGGTCAACGACGAGCTGCAGGCCGGCGAGGTCGAGCGGGTGTGCCGCCCGGAGGGCGCGGTCAAGCAGTTGCTGCAGGCCGCCGCCAGCCGTCTGGGCTGGTCGGCGCGCGCCTACCACCGGGTGCTGAAGGTGGCGCGCACCATCGCCGACCTGGACGGGGCCGACGCGCTGACCACGCAACACGTGGCCGAAGCCATCCAGTATCGGCGCAACCTGCGCGAGACCTGATCGCGGCGCCCGCGCGCCGGCCGCGGTCGCGTGGCGACCGCGACCGGCAGCCCGCTCACCGGTGCTCGGCGTCGTGTTTCTGCCGGAAGATGCGGCGGCTCTGTTCGTTCTGTGCGTGGCGGACGCGCGCCTGTTCGGCCGCGCCGACGTGGCCGTCGCGGGCGGCGCGTGCCTGCAGCCGCCCGACGTGCGCCTGCCCCGCCTCGAGCCGCGCCGCCTCACGCTCGGTCAGCTGCCCCGAGGCCAGGCCCTGCTGGATACGGGCCTCCTGCTGGATGTTGCGCGCCACGTCGGCCTGCAGCCGGCGCGCGGAGGGCGAGTCCGGATCCCCGCTCTGCGCGTCATGCTTCTGGCGGTAGATGTCGCGGCTGGCGCGATTCTGGGCGGCCTCGATGCGCGCCCGCTCCTGCGGTGTCAGTTGGCCGTCGGCCAGCGCGCGCGATTGCATGCGGTCGATCGCTGCCTGCTCGCGCTGCAACCGCGCTGCCTCCCGGGTGGTGAGGGCGCCGGAGGTCAGCCCCTGTTCGATCCGCTTTTGCTGGTTGATGTCGCGCTGGGTGAACGCCGGCGCGCCGGCGGTCTCAGCAAAGGCAGGCGCCGCCAAGGCGAGCAGCGCCGTCAACATGCGCTTTTTCATCGTCGTCCTTTCGAAGGTTCACTGGAGAAAGATCCCGCGTGCACGATAACGGCGCCACGCGCAGGGCGGCGACCGCCGGCGCGTAAGAAAGTGCAACGGTTGTATCGGCTGCTACGGCAGCACGCGGTCGATCGTGACCACCACGTCGCGCGCGCCGACCTTGACCGCCGTGACGCTGCCCTCTAAATCGCCGCTGGCGGCTTCGGCGCGGCCGGACTTCGATACCCGCGCCAGCACCGTGACGGTATCGAAGCGCGACAGCGCCCGCTGCGGCGTCATCGCCAGCGTGTCGTCGAGCGAAAACGGCGCCGGCAGATCCTTGACCTGAAGCTTCAGGATGGCGAGCGGCGCGCGCGTCCCGTCCGCTGCGCGCGCGAACACGAACACGGTGTCGGTCGGAGCCACCTTGTCCTGCAGGGCCGGCGCCAGCCGCACGGTGCCCTGCACGGAGGCGGCAGCCGGCGCCTTCTGCGGCGCCGCCGGCGCCAGCCCGCCGGCCGCACGCGCCTCGGCGATGCTCGCCTCGACGGTGCGCGCGAATTCCGAATCGGCCGGCAGCACCGCGCGCAGCCGCTCCCAGTACTGCACGGCGGCTGCGTAGTCCTTGCGGTCGAACGCCTCGCTGCCGGCCATCGCCAGCGCTTTCGGATGGTTCGGATCGATCGCCAGCGCCTGCCGCACCAGTTCGAGCGGACGGCCGCTCAAGCGGCGGCCGGCGCGCATCGCCAGGGCATCGGCATAGTCGGCCAGCACCCCCGGTTCGTTCGGCAGCCGCTGCGCCAGATGCTCGTAGGCCCGCACCGCCTCCTCGTAGCGCTGCAGCAGGAAGTAGCTGCGTGCCAGCATCGCCCAGCCTTCGAGGTTCTCCGGCTCGTCCTGCAGCCGCTGCGCCAGGCGCGCCACCATCGCTTCGATGTCCTGCGGCGTCGGTTGCGCCGGATGCGCCGCCGTGGCGCGCGCCTGCGGATCGAGCGCCGCCGGCTCGCCCAGCAGCAGGTAAAGCGCCACCGCCGCCACCGGCAGCGCGGCGCCGAGCGCGGCCGCGAGCGTGCGCCCGCCGGATG
>JANWUU010000319.1 GCA_025057735.1 Burkholderiaceae bacterium | reverse complement strand
GTCACCGCCAGCCGCAGCGCGCCGGCCGGCAGCCGTTCGATGCGCACCGAGATGCCGCCGCGCTCGGTGAACTTGACCGCGTTGGACAGAAAGTTCGCCAGGATCTGCCGCGTGCGCTTCGGGTCGCCGCAGACCTGCGGCGGCACGTCTTCGGCGATGGTGAGCGCAAACGCCAGCCCCTTGCCCTGCGCGAGCTCTCGATAGCCGGCGCAGGTCTCCTCGGCCAGCGCGCGCGGATCGAACGGCATCCGCTCCAGCGACAGCTTGCCGGCCTCGATCTTCGACAGGTCCAGGATGTCCTCGATGATCGCCGCCAGCGCGCGTGCGCTCTCGTCGATGCGCCGCAGGTATTCTTCGCGTCGGGCCGCGTCGGTGCCATCGGCCAGCGCCAGGCGCGTCAGCCCCAGCAGGCCGGCGAGCGGCGTGCGGATCTCGTGGCTGGTGTTGGCGAGGAACGCGCTCTTGGCGCGGCTGGCGGCCTCGGCCGCCTCCTTGGCGGCGGCGAGCGCCTGCGCGGCGGCACGCCGCTCGGTGATGTCCTCGGCGATCCAGATCGTGCCGCCGGTGGACGGATTCGCGCGGTCCACCGCCCGCGCCCGAATGTGCGCCCAGAACAGCGTGCCGTCCCGGCGGCGCAGCAGGCGCTCCAGTTCGACCGCTTCGCCGCGCGCCAGGCGTGGGCCGACCAGGCGGCCGATCTCCTCGTAGTCCCGCGCGGACGGCCAGACGACGGCACCGCTTTGCCCGCGGATGCCGCCGCGCGGCCAGCCGAGCATTTCCTCGAAGCGCGCGTTGGCCAGTTCGAAGACGCCATCGCGCGTGAAGGCGATGCCGACCGAGGCGTTCTCCAGGATCGCCTCGTACTGCAGCCGGTCGGCCTGCGCCTGCGTGATGTCGCGCGCGATCGTCACCGCATAGGCGGCGGCCTCGAAGCGGAAGGTGGCGCTGGACATCACCACCGTGCGCAGCGCGCCGTCGGCCCGCCGCAGCCGCATCGGGAAATCGCGCACGCGGCCGTACAGGCGCAGCTGGCGCAGGAATTCGGCGCGCTGCTCGGGTTCGGCCCAGAGGCGCAGATCCAGCGTCGTGCGGCCGATGGCCTCGGCGATCGGAATGCCGGTCAGCTGCGCAAAGCCCTCGTTGGCCAGCACGACGCGGCCGCTGTCGAGTTCCGTCACCACGATGCTGTCCACGCTGGCGGCGAACAGGTGCGACAGCAGCGCCTCGCTGCGCGCGCGCTCGGCCTCGGCGCGCTTGCGCTCGGTGAGGTCGAAGTACAGCGACAGGCTCGCCGGTCCGTCGCCCAGATCGATGCGCACCACCTGCGCCTGCACGAACAAGTCGGCGCCATCGGCGCGTTGCATGCGCAGTTCCACCGTCGGCACCGAGCCGCCCACCGGCAGCTTCTCCAGCATGGCGATGCGCTCGGCGGACAGGCGCCGCGACTCCGGATGGTTCAGCCGCAGCATGTCGAGGCCGACCATCTCCTGCGCCGAGGGATAGCCGAACAGGCGCGCGGCGGCCGCGTTGGCCTGCAGGATGCGGCCCTGGCGGTGGATGATGAACGGCGACGGCGAGCGCTCGAACAGGTCGCGATAGCGCGCCTCGCTTGCCGCCAGCGCGCGCTGTGCTTCGATTTCCTCCGTCACCAGCCGGCCCACGCCCCAGTAGCCGGTGAAGCGGCCGGCGTCGTCGAAGGTCGGCTCGCCGCTGATACGCACGTATACCGAGCGCCCGTCGACGTCACGCCGGCGCAGCACCAGATCGCGGAATGGCTGGTGCGCCTGCAGCAGCGCCTGGTGCTCGGCCCATTGCTGCGGCGATAGCTCCAGCTCGGGGATTTCCCAGCGCCTCTTGCCGAGGTGCTCCTGCGCGGAGATGCCGGTTTTGGCACCGACCGCGGACGAGATATGCGTGAAGCGGAACTCGGCGTCCTGCTCCCAGTACCAATCGCTGGCGATCGCCAGCAGCGCGCGGAAGCGGTTTTCCTGGCGGCGCGCCTGCGCTACGGTGGCGCGCACCAGCCGCGCCAGCGCCCAGCCGAACAGCGTGGCGGTGGCGACGATCAGCAGATGCGAGATGACCCGCGCGATGGCCGGCACCTGCGCTGCCTGCGGGCCGCCGAGGATCCAACCGGCATGTTCCGCGGCCGTCATCGCGAGCAAGGCGGCGGTCGCTACGCCGGCGAGGATCGCCGCCGCGCGCATGTCGAGCGCCACCGCGGCCACCACGATCAGCATGCCGTACGCGCCCAGCAGCGCGGTGTGCACGCCCTGTTCGGAGCCGTAGGCAAACGCCGTCACGGCGAGCAGTGAGATACCGAGCACCACGGCCACCGCCGCCTGTGGCCGCTGGCGGCGCGCCAATAGCGCGGCCACCGCGAGACCTGCGACGAACGACAGGGCGGCTGCGATGCCCGTTAAAAACGCCTGCGGCTGCTGCACGCGCGCAGCCAGCATCACAGCTGCCCCCGCTGCTCCGCAGGCCAGTACAGCGACGATAATGAGCACGCGACCGACGAACGGCGCCACCTCAGGCGCCGCCGCCAGCATCGGGATATCTCGGTTGTTCACGGCAATCCGCCGGCAGTCGCGCGCACGCGCGTCACTGTCGCACTGGCGCGGCGGAGGCGATACAGGCAGTTGGGCAGGAATGCGGGCTTAATTTGGCGCCGCAGCGTCCGCTGCCCGCGCGCGCAGCGCCGCGCGCAGACACGCCTCGCATAGGCAGCCGTGCTCGCCCTGTAGCGCCGCGCGCGGCAACGGCGGCAGGCGTGCGCACCAGCAACCGTCCGGATCGTTGAACCCGCAGCGAAAGGGTGCGCCGCAGCAGCTGCAGCGCGCCTCGGTCGCGCTCCCCGCTGGCACTTACGCGCTGCGCGCCCGCTGGCGCGCGAACTCGATGAACCAATCCAGCGCCGCCGGATTGGCCATCGCATCGCGGTTGGCCACCTTCTCCAGCGGCTGCCCGAGCAGCAGCTTCTTAATGGGCAGCTCCATTTTCTTGCCCGACAGCGTGCGCGGGATTTCCGGCACCGCAAAAATCTCGTTCGGCACGTGGCGGGCCGACAGCGCGCGCCGGATTTCATCCTTGATCTTCTCGCGCAGCGCCTCCGTCAACTCCACGCCCGGGCGCAGCACGACAAACAGCGGCATGTAAGAGTCGCGGCCCAGGTACTCTAAATCGACCACCAACGCGTCGAGCACTTCTGGCAGCGCTTCCACCGCCCGGTACAGCTCCGCGGTGCCCATGCGGATGCCGTGCCGGTTGATCGTCGCATCCGAGCGCCCATAAATTACCGCGCCAACCGCCTGCGGCCGCGGCACTAAGCGGATCCAGTCGCCGTGCCGCCACACGCCCGGAAACATGTCAAAGTAGCTGTCGCGGTAGCGCCGACCCTCCGGATCGTTCCAGAAGTAAAGTGGCATCGACGGCAGCGGCGTGGTGCAGACCAGTTCACCGACCTCGTCCAGCAGCGGCCGCCCCGACTCGTCCCAGGCCTCGACCCGCGCGCCAAGCACACGGCACTGAATCTCGCCCTCATACACCGGCAGCGTCGGCAAGCCGCCGACGAACAGGCCGGCGATGTCGGTGCCGCCAGAGATCGACGTCAGCCACAAGTCCGATTTGACCTGGCTGTACACCCAGCGATAGGCCTCCGGCGCAAGCGGCGAGCCGGTCGAACCGAGTGCGCGCAACGCAGCCAGCGAAAACTGCGCCTTGGGGCTGACGCCCGCTTTCAGGCAGTTGGCATAAAAGGCTGCGCCGGCGCCAAAGAAGGTGATGCGCTCCTCGTCCACGAAGCGCCACAACGCTGAGAAATCCGGCCAACCGGGGTTGCCGTCGTATAAGCAGATCGTGCTGCCAAGCAGCAGCGCACCGACTTGAAAATTCCACATGATCCAGCCAGTGCTCGAATACCAGTGGAAGCGGTCCTGCGGTCCCAGATCGTTGTGCAGCCCGCCGTCCTTGAGCGTCGCCAACACGATGCCGCCGTGACCGTGCACGATCGCCTTCGGCAGGCCGGTGGTCCCGGACGAATACACGACCCACAATGGATGATCGAACGGCACCGTCTCGGTGCGCAGCGCGCCGCCGCTCGCGAGCAACGCCGACCACGGCAGCGCATCCGGCAGCGTCGCCTGCGGCGCAAGCAGCGGCACGCACACGGTGTGGGTGAGGGTGGGCAGGGCCGCGCGCAGCTCCGCCACCACCGCGCGGCGGTCGTAGACCTTGCCGCCGTAGCGGTAGCCGTCGCAGGCAATCAGCACCTTCGGCTCGATCTGGCGGAAGCGGTCCAGCACCGCCACAGGGCCCATGTCCGGCGAACAGACCGACCACACCGCGCCGACCGCGGCCACCGCAAGGAACGCCACCACAGCCTGCGGCACGTTCGGCAGATAGGCAACCACGCGATCGCCCCGACCCACACCCAGGCCGCGCAGCGCGTCAGCCACCGCCGCCACCTGCGCGCGCAGTTCCTCCCAACTCAGCTCGACGCGCCTGCCCCCCTCATCGCGGAAGACGATCGCCGGGCGCGCAGCGGTCGCATGGCGGAATACCTGGTCGACGAGATTGAGCCGCACGTCCGGACACCAGACGGCGCCGGGCATGCGGGCTTGCGTCAGTATGCGCGCTGGCGGCTGCGCGGCTAGCACGTCGAAATAATCCCAAATCGCGCGCCAGAACCCGTCGAGATCTTCGACCGACCAGCGCCACAGCGCCTCGTAGTCGGCAAAGTCCAAGCCACGCGTGCGCCGCAGCCAGTCGGTGAAAGCCGTCACGCGTGCGGCGCGTACGCGTTCGGCGTCCGGAGTCCACAGCGGTTGCATGGGGCGAAGTTTGCACCGGTATTGTTGCGGCGTGAATCCGGCCCCCGCCCTGGCGCTGCGCGCCCACCTGCCGCTGGCCTCCTCCATGGCGCTGGTCGGCGTCTACGTGGCGCTCGCCAAGCCGCTGCTCGCGGTGCTGCCGGTGTTCGCGCTCGCCTTCCTGCGGTTCCTAATCGCCGCCGTCGCGCTGGCGCCGTTCACGCCGCGCGCGCGGGCCGAGCCGCCGCTGTCGCCGCAGGAGCGCCGGCTGTTCTTCGCGTTGAGCTTCTTCGGCAACTTCCTGTTCACGCTGTGCCTGCTGGCCGGGCTGCAGCGCACCAGCGCGACCGCCGCCGGCGTCATCCTGGCCACGCTGCCGGCCGCGGTGGCGCTGCTGTCGCGCCTGCTGCTGCGCGAGCGGCTCGACGCGCGCGCGCGCCTTGCCATCGCGCTGGCGGTGGTCGGCATCGCTCTGCTGCAATGGGCGCGCGCCGGCGAGGCCTCCGACACCCGCGCGACGCTGCTCGGCAATATGCTCGTCTTCGGCGCGGTGCTGTGCGAGGCCACGTATGTGATCGTCGGCAAGCGCCTGACGGCGACACGGCGGCCGCTGCGCATCTCGGCGCTGCTGAACTTAGGCGGCCTGCTGCTCGCCGCACCCCTTGGCCTGTGGCAGCTGGCGGCGGTGGATCTGCGGGCGCTCGCACCGGTGCACTGGGCGCTGCTCGTTTTCTACGCGCTGGCGGCGAGCTGGTTTGCGGTCTGGCTGTGGATGACCGGGCTCAAGCATCTGCCAGCCAACCAGGCTGGCGTCTTCACGGTCGCGCTGCCGATCACGGCCACCGCGATCGGGGTGCTGTTTCTCGGCGAGGCGTTCACCGCCCTGCACGCGCTGGCGCTGGCCGCTGCCGCCGCCGGCGTGCTGCTGATCGCCGGCGCCCGCGCGCCGGTCCGCTGAGGTAGCGTTCCCCGCTCGGTATGACGCTCGCCCTCTCCTATGCCGACATCGCCGCGGCGCGCACGCGCCTGCAGGGCGTTGCGCACCGCACGCCGGTGATGACCTCGCAGGCGGCCGACGCGCGCACCGGCGCGCGGCTGTTTTTCAAGTGCGAGAACCTGCAGCGCACCGGATCGTTCAAGTTCCGCGGCGCGTACAACGCCTTGGCGCAGCTGTCCGCCGCGCAGCGCGCGCGCGGCGTGGTGGCGTTTTCCAGCGGCAACCACGCGCAGGCGGTGGCGCTCGCCGCGCGGCTGCTCGGTATCCCGGCCACCATCGTGATGCCGCAGGATGCGCCGGCGATCAAAATCGAGGCCACGCGCGCCTACGGTGCGCAGATCGTCTTCTACGACCGCTACCGCGAGGACCGCGAAGCGATCGGCCGCGCGCTCGCCGTCGAGCGCGGCCTGGCGCTGATCCCGCCCTTCGATCACCCGCACGTGATGGCCGGCCAGGGCACGGCCGCCGCCGAGTTAATCGAGGAGGTCGGTCCCCTGGATACGCTCGTGGTCTGCGTCGGCGGCGGCGGGCTGATCTCCGGCTGCGCCACCGCGGCGGCGCAGCTGGCTCCCGACTGCCGCGTCATCGGCGTGGAGCCGGAAGCGGGCAACGACGTGCAGCAAAGCCTGGCCGCCGGCCGCATCGTGCGCATCGAGGTGCCGCAGACGATCGCCGACGGCGCGCAGACGCAGCAGCCCGGCGCGCTGACGTTTCCGGTGATCCAGGCGCGCGTGGCCGACATCGTCACCGTTGCCGATGCGGCACTCGTCCGAGCGATGCGCTTTTTTGCCGAGCGGATGAAGCTGGTCGTGGAACCCACCGGCGCGCTGGCGGCGGCCGCCTGCCTCGAGCGGCTGCCGCTGGCGGGTCAGCGCGTCGGCGTCATCGTCAGCGGCGGCAACGTCGATCTTGTCCGCTACGCGGCGCTGCTGACGCGCGGGGCGGACTGACGTTCAGGCCGGCGGCGCCCATTGCGCCAGTTGGCGGCGCCGCCAGGCGGCCTGCGGCAGATGGCGCGCGATGGCCGCCAGCAGCGCGCGCCGCCGCACCGGCACGCCGGCGATGCGCGCCGCATACCAGGCGGATACGCTGGGATCGAGCAGTGTGAGCGCAAGCCACGGCTGCCAGCGCTCGCCCGGCTGGTACAGCAGCGCCGCCAGCCAGCGGTCCAGCGCCAAATCGCGCCCGACCGCTGCGCGCCGCAGCCGGCGCGGGTAGTCGGAGAAGGCGAAGTCGCCGCTGGCCAGTGCCTGCGCCACGGCATCGCCGGCGATGCGTCCCTGCTCGAGCGCCACCGCGATGCCCTCGCCCGTTAACGCATCGATGCCGGCCGCGTCGCCGACCGTCAGCAGCCGTGGGGCGGCAAGCGGCGCGCGCGCCTCGAAGCCCCAGGCCGGCCAGCCCTGTGCGCCGCGTGCGGGCAAGGCGATGCCGAAGTCGGCGAGCGACGCCCGTAGCGCCGCCAGCAGGTCGCGCGAGTCGGCCGGCGTGGCCGGGTAGTGCATGATGCCGACGTTGGCGCGGCCCGCCGGCAGCGGAAAGACCCAGGCATAGCCGCGCACGCGGCCACGCATCGGCGTGAAGTCGAAGCGCAGGTCGGGCGGCACCTCGGCGGCGACCTCCTGCATGAACAGCCGCAGCGGCGCGGCGCGCGCCCCCGCGCGCAGGTGCTTGCGCACCACCGAGGCCACCCCGTCGGCGCCGATCACCACCCGTGCCGTGTAGCTGCGCCCGCCGTCGGTGAGGACGCGCACGGCGTCGCGTCCCGGCACGACGGCCGTCGCACGCTCGCCGGTCACCACCGCCACCCCGAGCGCGCGCACCTGCGAAAGCAGGCTGGCGTCGAAGTCGAAGCGCCGCACCACCGCCACTGGCTGCGGCAGCGGCACCGCGCGCTCGTAGCCGCCGAAGCGCAGCAGCGCGCGCGGCGCATCGATGCGCGCGACCGCCAGCCGCAGCCCAAGCTGCGCCAACGCCGCCGGCACGCGCCCGGTCAGCCCGCCGCCGCAGGGCTTGTCGCGCGGAAAGTGCTGGCGGTCCAGCACCAGCACGTCGCGCACGCCGTGCTGATGCAGACGCGCGGCCACCGCACAGCCGGCCGGCCCGGCGCCGATCACCAGCGCATCGTGCACGCGCATGGCATGGCCGCGCCGCCGCCGTCAGCCCGCCCCGGCCAGCGCCTGCGCGCAGCGTGCGCGCTCGACCGTCGCCGGCGGCAGCTTGACGCACACCGCGTCGAGCTGCGCGCGCAGACGCTCCAGCAGCGCCGCCTGCTGCTGCCGCTCGCCCCACTCGCGCAGCCGGGTGCCGAGCGTGCGCAGCACGGCCGCGTTGCGGGCATGGAAGGTCTCGGGCTTCGGCTCCAGTTCGGCGAAGACGCGGATCGCCGCCTGCTCGATGCGCACCGTGTCGGCCGGCGCCAGTTCCATCAGCGCCCGCAGGTAGCTTGCGCCCCACTGCAGCCGCGTGGCCGGCCCCTGCGCGGCGTCGTAGGCCTTCGCGTACCAGGCCACCGCCGCCGCGGCGTCGCCGCGCCGCCGCGCGTTGGCGCCGAGCGCCGACATGAAGAAGTACGGCGCCGGCGAGCGCGCCAGTTCGCGCGCGAGCAGCGCGTCGGACTCGTCCAGCAGACCGGCCTCGCGCAACACGTAGCCCGCGGCGCTGATCACCGCCTGTCGCTCGTAGCGGTCGGCGGTCTCGCGGTCGGCGCGTGCGGCCGCCTCGCGTGCCGCCGCCACCAACGCCGCGGGCAGCGCCCGGCCGTCGAGCCGGGCCAGCGCGATGCGTGCGGCGAGTGCGGCCAGACGGTCGGCGCGCGACAGCGCACCGTCGTTCGTCCAGCCCGCGAGCACGCCGTCCCAGGCCGCGAGCAAAGCGGCGCGCTCGGCGCTGCCGGGCGCCGTCAAGGCGGCGGCGATTTGCGCGGCGGACTCGGTGAGCGTGCCGAAGTTCTCGCGCGCAAGCCGCGCCTGCGCCAGCACGTCGTGCAGGTACGCCAGGGCGCCGTCGCGGTCACCCTCGGGGATGCCGTCCTTTGCACGAGCGGTGAGCGCCAGCGCTTTCAGCATCAGACGCGACTTGGCCAATATCTGCTGCGGCGGACAGCGCTGCGCGAGCCGCGCGACGGTCGCGCTCGACGCATCCTTGTTAACCACCGACTCTTCGGTCGGTCTCCCAGGCGTAATAGGCGAGCAGCCGCCAGTCGGCCGGCGTCAGCGGAGGCCCCCGGCCCGTCTCCACGGCGGCAACCAGTTGTGCGACCGTGCGGGTGGCGCGCAAGGCCAGGTTCAGCGCATCGACGTAGCGTTCGCCGTCCACCTCGCCGGGCAGGCGCGTGACCTCGGTGCCGTCGGCGCGGAACAGCACCATCGTCGGGTAAGCGCGCACCTTCAAGCGCGCCGCCAGCGCCTGCGCCGCCGCATCGTCGCCGTCGAGGTACACCGGCACGAAGTGACGGGTGCGCGCGATGAAGTCTTGGCGGTTAAAGACCGTAGCCTTGAGCTGGTTGCAGGGGGGTGGGCACCAGACGGCACCCCAGAACAGGAAAAGCGGCTTGCGTTCGCGCCCCGCAGCGGCGAAGGCCGCGTCGAATGTCGCCGGCGAACCACGCGATCCCGTCCGCCGCCGCCGGCGCCGCCCGCACCGCGCAGGCCGCCATCAGCGCGACGCATGCCGGGAGCGTCCGTCTCATAGTCGGAAGGCTAACGGCCGTCAGCGGCGTCGGCAAACTTCCGTTACAAGTTCAACCGTTGCAAGCTTTGCAGCGGGCGGGCCGCTGTCCACAATCCGGCAACTGTCATTGGCATTGGGTGGAACCGATGAAGCTGCTGCGCACTTTTGTCGTGGCGGCGGCTGCGCTCGCCGCGTCGCTCTTTACCCCCGCAGCCGAAGCGCAGGGCCGCTGGCGCGGCGGGGTTGTCTTTCATTTCGGCTATCCGTGGTATTGGTGGCCGCCCGCGCCGATCTGGTACTACCCGCCCCCGCCGCCTGCGGTCGTAATCGAACGCGGACCACTCATCTATATCGAGCGCGACGACCGCACCGAGCCGCCGGATGCGGAACCGTCGGCGAATCGCCCGCCGACGCACTGGTGGTACTGGTGCGAGGACGCGAAAAAGTATTACCCCTATGTGAAGGAATGCCCGGGCGGCTGGCGGCGGGTTGCACCGCAGCCGCGCCCGTGAGGAGTGCGCGCCATGACGGCGAAAACGCTTGCCGCGGCAGCGGCGCTGCTGCTGGCGGCCTGCGCGTCCATACCCAGTGGACCCACGCATCCGGCGCTGCCGGGCCGCGCTAAGTCGTTCGAGCAGTTTCAACGCGACGACGCGGCCTGCCGCGAGTATGCGTTGGCCCAAATCGGCGGCCGCTCGTCGGTGGAGCGCGGCCAAGAAAGCGCGGTGGCAAGTGCGGTGGTGGGCACCGCGATCGGGGCGGCCGCCGGTGCCGCGCTCGGCGGCGACAGCGGCGCCGGGGTCGGTGCCGGCCTGGGCTTGATCGCCGGTGCGGCGCTTGGCAGCAGCGGTGCAAAGGCCTCCTACGCCGCGACGCAGCGACGCTTCGACGGCGCCTACCACCAGTGCATGTACGCAAAAGGGCACAAGGTGCCCGTCTACGGCCATTACGCGCAGACGCAGCGCCAGCGTTCGTATCCGCCGCCGCCCGATGCGCCCCCGCCGGTAGCACCGCCGCCGAACATCCCGCCGGAGCGGCTGCCACCGCCGGACGCCCCGCCACCCCGTTGATCGGCGCTCGTCGAACTACGTATTCGCGGCACGGGCGGCCGTGCTACCGTAACTCGCGCGGGCTGGGTCGCCGCCTGAGGGAGCACGGATGAGACGGATGCCGCTTTATAGCCGTTCGAATCGGGCCCTCGGCGCGCGCGACACTGGAGCGCAGCCACCTGCCGCGACGGCCAGCGGCGCCGTGCGGCCCCGCTCCGTATCCGCCTTTTTCGCGCGCCATCGCAGCGCGGCCGCCTTCGTCGCCGGCGGCGCGCTGGTCGGGCTCGGCGTCGCGCTGCATGCGGCGCTTTCGCCGCCTGCGCCGCGGCCGCTCACCCAGCGCGACATCGACCGCGCGGTGCTGCATACGCTGACCACCAAACCGCTGCCGTCGCAAGCGGCGCTCGCCTATGAAAAGATACGCAAATCGGTGGTGCGCGTGCGCGCCATGATGCCGGAGGCGGACGGAACGCTGAAGGAAGACGCGGTCGGCAGCGGCGTGGTAATCGTCGACTCCGGCATCATCCTGACCAACCTTCACGTGGCGGCCCAGGCCAAACAGTTGCGCGTGGTGTTTGCCGACGGCATGGAGGCCGATGCCACTGTGATCGGGATGCAGCCGGAGCATGACCTTGCGGTGCTGCGCGCAAGCAAGGTGCCCGATGACCTGCAGCCGGCCACCCTGCGCACCACGGCCGACCTTGCCCCTGGTGATCAAGTCTTGGCGGTGGGCTTTCCGTTTGGCATCGGGCCTTCGGTGTCGGCCGGCGTAATCTCCGGGCTCAAGCGCGAATTCCGCTCCGCCAGCGGTCAGCGCATTCTGACCAACTTGATCCAGTTTGACGCCGCCGCCAACCCGGGCAGCTCCGGCGGCCCACTGGTGACGATGGATGGGGCGGTTGTCGGCATTGTCACCGCAATCCTAAATCCCTCGGAGCAGCGCGTGTTCATCGGCATCGGCTTCGCGGTGCCGATTGAGAACGCCGCCAGCGGCGTCGGCCTGCACCCGTTCTGATCGAAAAAGGGGAACCCACATGGACCAGAACCTGCCCCGCGGCCACGTTGCCTCCACCATGGAGCGCATCTTGTATGAGGTAAAAAAGGTCGTCGTCGGCCAGGACCACTTCCTGGAACGGGTGCTGGTGGCCACGCTGGCGCAGGGCCATCTGCTGGTAGAAGGCGTCCCGGGTCTGGCCAAGACGCTGACGGTGAAAACGCTGGCCGCGACCGTGCACGGCACGTTTAAACGCATTCAGTTTACGCCGGACCTCGTGCCAGCCGATCTGGTCGGCACCCGCATCTACAACCAGAAAAGCGGCGAATTCTCGATCTCGCTCGGCCCGGTGTTCGCCAACCTGCTGCTGGCCGACGAGATCAACCGCGCACCGGCCAAGGTGCAAAGCGCGCTGCTGGAGGTGATGCAGGAGCGCCAGGTGACGATCGCCGGCGAGACCTTCCGCGTGCCGGAGCCCTTCGTCGTGATGGCCACACAGAACCCCATTGAGACCGAAGGCACTTACCCGCTGCCGGAGGCGCAGGTTGATCGTTTCATGATGAAGGTGCTGGTGGGCTACCCAAGCCAAGACGAAGAACGCGTGATCGTCGAGCGCATGACTGGGCCACAGATTGCGGTCGGCGCCGTGACCACCACCGAGCAGCTGGCCGCATTGCAGCGCGACTGCCGGCGCGGCTACGTCGACCCGGCACTGATCGACTACGCAGTGCGGCTGGCCGCCGCCACGCGCGAGCCGCATCGCGTCGGGCTGGCGGAGCTGGCTAAATACATTAGCTACGGCGCCAGTCCGCGCGCCACGATCCACCTGATTGAGGCGGCGCGCGCGCTAGCCATGCTGCGCGGGCGCGATTACGTGCTGCCGGAGGACGTGGTCGATTTGGCGCCGGATGTGCTGCGGCACCGGCTGGTGCTGTCCTACGAGGCACTCGCCGACGGCCAGAGCGCCGATGCACTGGTGAAGCGGATCCTGCAGGCGGTGCCGGTGCCGACCAAGCCGCTGCACGGCCATGTGTCCTATGCCCGAGCGGCGGCGTGATCCGGAAGCGCTGCTGCGGCGGCTGGAGTGGACCGTGCTGCGGCGCCTGGACGGGCAGTTGCACGGCGACTACCGCACGCTGTTCCGCGGCTTCGGCCTGGACCTGGCGGATCTGCGCGAGTACCAGTACCACGACGACGTACGCCACATCGACTGGAACGTCACCGCGCGCCTGCAGACGCCGTACGTGCGCCAGTACCACGAGGACCGCGAGGTCACCGCGTGGTTCCTGCTTGATCTGTCGGCTTCCGTGGATTTCGGCTCGACGGCCAAGAAGACGGACGTGGCGCTTGATTTCGTCGCGCTGTTGGCGCGCGTGCTCACCCGGCGCGGCAACCGCGTCGGCGCGCTGATCTACCGCAACGGCGTCGAGCAGGTGATCCCGCCACGCAGCGGCCGGCGGCATGTGCTGCACCTGCTGGCGGCGATGCAGAAGCCCTCCCAGCATCCGAGCCGGCCGACCGACCTGCGCGAGCTGTTCGGCGCCGCGGCGCAGATGATCCGCCGCCGGGCGCTGCTGTTCGTGGTGTCGGATTTCTTCAGCGCGCCCGGCTGGGGCGAGGCGCTGGCCCGCCTGGTGCCGCGCCACGAGACGGTGGCGATCCGGCTGTTCGATCCGCTCGAATCGGAGCTGCCGGACCTGGGGCTGCT
>JANWUU010000297.1 GCA_025057735.1 Burkholderiaceae bacterium | reverse complement strand
GCCGGCATCGATGCGGCCGACGCGATCGACCGCGGACTGCAGCGCGGCGACCTGTCCGCGCGTGCGTTCGCCCGCTACGAGCGGCTGGTGCGCCGGCGCTATCACCATTTCCGCCGCTTCGCCGTCGGCTTCTACGACCCGGCATTTCGCGATCTGTGGTTTTCGCCGGACAAACGGTTCGGCATCTATGGCGCCATCGTCTCCGTGCTGGCTGGCAACTGGCGGCCGTCGCTGGCAACGCGCGCCCGCATCGCGCTGTTCTTCGCGCTGGTGGCGCTGCGGCGCCTGACGCTACGCGCCCAGCAGGGCGGGCCCGCGGCAACGGCCGGCGAAACGCCGCGCACGGCGGGCTGAATCGGGATCCGCGGCTGTGGCCTGCGCCCCGGTCATCCTGTTCACCGACTTCGGCGCGGCCGACTTGTACGTCGGGCAGCTGAAGGCCGCCCTGCTGCGTGCCGCGCCGGCGGCGGCGGTCGTCGACCTGTTGCACGAGGCGCCCGCCTTCGATGTGCCCGCTGCTGCGCATCTGCTCGCGGCGCTTGCGCCGCAGTTTCCGCTCGGCAGCGTGTTCCTGGCCGTGGTCGATCCAGGCGTGGGCACCGCGCGCGACGCCATCGTGGTCGAAGCCGGCGGCTGGCGCTTCGTCGGGCCGGACAACGGTCTGCTGTCGGTCGTCTACCAGCGCAGCGCGCCGACGCACTGTGCGCGCATTGCCTGGCGCCCGCCGGCGGCAAGCGCCTCTTTCCACGGCCGGGATCTGTTCGCGCCGGTGGCGGCGCGCCTCGCGGCGGGGACGCTGCCCGGCGACTGGCTCGCCGCCAAGGCGCGCCCCGATGTGCTGCTCGACCCCGCACCGCTTCTGCGCGTGATCTACGTGGATCACTACGGCAACTGCATGACCGGCATCCCGGCGCGCGAAATCGAACGCAGCGCGCGCCTTGTGGTCGCTGGCTGCGAAATCGCCTACGCGCGCGTCTTCGGCGAAGCCGCGCCCGACGTACCCTTCTGGTACGAAAACAGCATCGGCCTGGTCGAAATCGCGCTGCCGCGCGGCAGTGCTGCGGCGAGGCTTGCGGTCGGCATTGGCACGCCGGTGACATGGATTGACTGAGCGCTGCGTCCGGGCGAAGTGTGGCGGTGGGCAGCGTCGTGGCGGTACCGCCACTGCGAGTCCTGCGGCTGCTTCAAACGCTTACCGCCCGAGGGATGGGCGCGAGCAAGTCCCCGATAAAGAGGGCGCCCGTGCTGCCGCCCGCAGTTTAAACGGGAATCCTGGTGGCCAAGGGCGGAATCGAACCACCGACACAAGGATTTTCAGTCCTCTGCTCTACCAACTGAGCTACTTGGCCATATGCGCGAAGCGCTCCGACACGGCCAGAATCTCGATCGAAGCGCGCTAGCGTTAACGCACCTCAATCTTAACGGATTGCGATCCGCCAGGCGGGGCGCGGGCCAACCTAGCCGGCTTCACCCACACCTGATCGGCTGCCGTTGGTTGGCATGTGGTCGGCCTGACAGCCGCAGCCAGGCGGCAACCGGTATGCCGAGGCAGCCGCGGGTTTCGCGCCCTGGCAGCGCTGCGTATGCTGCGCGTCCGGACAGGAGGTCCTGTCAGTAGGCGGCCCGAACCGGCGGCGCCGGTGTGTGAAGGAGAAGTTCGCGGATGCAACACGAAGAAGCGGTTGACGTGGCCGTCGTGGGCGCAGGGGTGGTGGGACTTGCCGTGGCGCTAGCCTGTGCGCAGATGGGGCTTTCGGTGACCCTCATCGGGCCGGCGACACGGTCCCATCGGGCGGCCGAGGCGGATGTATTCGACGCGCGGATCTACGCCTTATCGCCCGCATCGGTTGGGCTGCTGCAGCAGCTGCGTGTTTGGGCGCAGGTCGATGCGGCCCGCGTACAGCCGGTGGCGCGCATGCGCGTCTTTGGCGACACGGGCGCTGAACTTAAGTTTGACGCGTATTCGGCTGCGGTCGAGCGGCTGGCGACGATTGTCGAGGAAGCTGAGCTGATACGCGTGCTAGCGGCTGCCTGCGCGTACACACCAAGGTTGCAACGCGTCGAAGCCGAGTTCAGCGGCTACGCGCTCGCGGAAAATTCGATCCGCGTGGTCTTCGGCCGCAGCGCGCTGCGTGCCCAACTGCTGGTCGGCGCTGACGGCGCGCGCTCTGCCGTGCGCGCAGCCGCTGGCATCCCTGCAGAGGAGTTCGCGTACGGTCAAACGGCAGTGGTCGCGAATTTCGCTGCACAACGCCCCCATGATGGCAC
>JANWUU010000217.1 GCA_025057735.1 Burkholderiaceae bacterium | reverse complement strand
TCGGCGGTGGACACGGGCACGCTCTTGAAACCCAGCAGCGGCTCATCGCCGCGCAGCGCGGCGCAGCCGGAAACGAGCGGCGAAAGGAGCCCGCTGGCGAGCGCCCCGACGCCGGCGCGCAGCACAATGCGGCGCTGGGGATCGGACAGATCGTGAATCGACGGGTTGTCCGAGCGGTTGGAGTCTTCTAGGTCGAATCGGGTGGCCATGGGTCGCTGCCTCTGAAAAAACGCCCTGCCAACCGTAGCACGCGAAGATGAAAGGAATGCAACAGGGGAAAGTGCGCCCGTGCGCGCCGGCTGCTCAGACGCCCAGGTAACGGGCGAGCGCCTGCGGCCGCGCGGCGAGCGCGGCGGAGGCATCGGCCAGCACGATGCGGCCTTTTTCCATCACCACGCAGCGGTCGGTGTGCTCCAGCACCAGCCGGTAATTCCGGTCGACGATCAGCGAGGCGATGCCGGTGCCGCGCAGGCGGGCGATGATGCGCCAGATTTCTTCCACCACCAGCGGCGCCAGCCCCTCGGTGGCTTCGTCCAGGATCAACAGGTCCGGATTGGTCATCAGCGCGCGGCCGATCGCCAGCATCTGCTGCTCGCCACCCGAAAGCTGGTTGCCGCCGTGGTGCAGCCGTTCCTGCAGGCGCGGGAAGATCTCCAGCACGCGCGCCAGCGTCCAGTCGTTGCGGCCGTCAATGCCGGGGCGGGCGGCCATCACGAGGTTCTCGCGCACCGAGAGGTTCGGGAAGATGCCGCGCCCCTCCGGGACGTAGCCGATGCCGCAGCGGGCGATCGCATACGGACGGGCGTTGGTCATGTCGCGGCCGCGGATGCGCACGACGCCGCGGGCGGCGCGCACATGGCCGAGCACGGTGCGGATCAGCGTGGTCTTGCCCATGCCGTTGCGGCCGAGCAGGCCCACTGCCTCGCCGGCGGCGATCGCAAGGCTCACGCCCTGCAGGATGTGGCTTTCGCCGTAGTAGGCGTGCAGGTCTTCGGCGGCAAGCAGCGTCGTCATCGCTCAATGCCCATGGCCGAGATAGGCGCGCTGCACCTCGGCATTGGCGCGCACGCGCTCCGGAACGTCGCTCGCGATCGCTACACCATTGACCATCACCGTGATGCGGTCGGCGATGCGGAACACCGCATCCATGTCGTGCTCGACCAGCAGGATCGCATGGTCGCGCTTGAGCTGCGCGAGCAGCTGCAGCATGCGCTCGGTCTCCTCCGCGCCCATGCCGGCCATCGGCTCGTCGAGCAGCAGCACGCGCGGCGCGGTCGCCAAGCAGAGCGCGATCTCCAGCTGCCGCTTCTTGCCGTGCGGCAACTGGCCGGCCACGCGGTCGGCGTCCTCGGCCAGACCCGCGCGCGCCAGCGCCTCGCGCGCCAGCGCGAGCGAGCGCGCGCAGCGGCCGGCGTCCTCCCAGAACGCCCACGGCCGCGGCAGCCGCGCCTGCGCCGCCAGCCGGCAGTTCTCCAGCACCGTGAACTGCGGAAAGATCGTGCTGCGCTGGTAGCTGCGGCCCAGGCCGGCCAGCGCTCGGCGCGGTTGCGACAGATGGGTGACGTCGCGGCCCAACAGCTCCACCGTGCCGGCGGTGGGGGCGATCTCGCCGGCGAGCACGTTGATCAGCGTCGATTTGCCGGCTCCGTTGGTGCCGATCACGGCATGCACCTCGCCCTGCAGCAGCTCGAGCGACACGTCCTGCACGGCGAGCAGGCCGCCGAATCGGCGCGAGATGCCGCGCGCGCGCAGCAGGCACTCAGCCATCGCGCCTCCCGCGCAGACGCTGCGGCAGCCCAACGAGCCCGTGCGGCAGCAGCAGCACGCAGGCGATGATCACCACGCCCAGCATCAGTTGCCAGCGCTTGGCGAACTCGCCGAACACCGCGTCGTTCTTGAAGAACTCTTGCAGCAGCACGAAGGCGAAGGCACCGATGACCGCGCCGCGCAGGCGGCCGATGCCGCCCAGGATGACCATCAGTAGCACCGCGCCCGACTCGTGCCAGGAGGCAAGTTCCGGATTGACGTAACCGTCCTTGGTGGCTTTCAGGAAGCCGGCCAGACCCGCCAGCATGGCCGCGATGACGAAGGCGGCGATCTTGTACGGGTAGGTGGGGAAGCCGGCTGCGCGCATGCGCTGCTCGTTGACTCGGATGCCCGCCAGCGCGCGCCCGAAACGCGAGCGCTTCAGCAGCGCCAAGAAGGCAAAAGTCAGCGCGAGCGCCGCCAACGCGGTGTAATAAAAGGGCAGGGATTTCGTGACGTCGAACGGCACCCAGCCGAACAGCGACAGTTCCGGCACGCCGTTCAGGTAGATGCCGTCGCTGCCTTTGGCGATGGGCGTGTCGTGGAACACGTAGTACACAAGCTGCGCGAAGGCCAGCGTGATCATGATGAAATAGACGCCGCGCGTGCGCAGCGACAACGCGGCCACCGGCGCCGCATACAGCCCGGCGACGGCCATCGCCGCCAGCAGCACGAGGAAAAATGGCCGTGGCTCCGGGGCCTGCAGCAGGAAAGCCGTGGTGTAGGCGCCGAGCGCGATGAACGCCGCATGACCCAGGCTGACCAGCCCGGTCTGGCCGACCAGCAGCTCCAAGCTCAACGCAAAAATGGCCATCACGAAGATCTTGGCCAGCAGATCGACCTCGTAGCGGCCGCCGAAGAGCGGAAATGCCGCCAGCGCCGCCAGCGCCAGCAGCCCGAGCGCGACCGAGCGGAATCGGATCTCCATTAGCTTTGTTTGAACAGTCCTTCGGGTTTCCACAGCAGCACCGCCGCCATCAGCAGGTAGGGCAGCACGCCGGCGGCCTCGCGGAAGAAGACCTTGCCGAAGGTATCGACGAAGCCGATTAGCAGCGCCGCGACGAAGGCGCCGCGCACCGACCCGATGCCGCCGATGACGACGATGACAAAGCACAGGATCAGCACCTGCCCGCCCATGCCCGGATAGACGGAAGAAACGGGCGCCGCGATCATGCCGGCCAGCACCGCCAGCGCAACGCCGCCGGCGAACACGATCCGGTACAGCAGGTCAATGTTCACGCCGAGCGACTGCGTCATCTCGCGGTTGCTGGCGCCGGCGCGGATCGCCATGCCGAGCCGCGTGCGCGCCAGCACGAGGTACAGCCCGAGGGCCACCGCCAGGCAGACGGCCGAGATGAAGAGCCGGTACACGGGATACGTCATCAGGTCGCCGAGCGGCACCGTGCCGGACAGCCACTCGGGCGCGCGCACGCCATGCACGTCGTTGCCGACCAGCAGGCTGCGCAGCTCCTCGAAGATCAAGATCAAGGCGTAGGTCATCAGCACCTGCTGCAAATGTTCGCGTTCGTACAGCAGGCTAAAGAAGGCCCACTCCAGCACGTAGCCGAGCGCCACCGACAGCAGCAGGCCGACCGCGAGCGTGGTGAAGAAGCCCCCGCCCAGGTAGGCGTTGACCCAGGGTGCGAGCGCGTAGGCGAAATACGCGCCGATCATGTAGAAGCTGCCGTGCGCGAGGTTAATGATGCCCATCGCGCCGAAGATCAGCGTCAGCCCGCTGGCGACGAGGAACAGCAGCAGCCCGTACTGGACCGCGTTTAAGCACTGCACGAGAAAGGTCAGCGCGTCCATGCGCGTATGCCCGCCGCACAAAAAGAAGCGCGCCACCGCGGCGCGCTTCAGGTTGCCGAGACCGCCTTACATGCGGCAGCCGCGCGCCGGATCGGCGAGCGCCTTGACCGCCACGCCGACCACCTTGTTCTGCGTGCCTTCGACCCGGCGCAGATAGAAGTCCTGCACCGGGTTGTGCGCCTTGGACATCGTGAAGACGCCGCGCGGGCTGTCGATGCGCGCCTTCTCCATCGCGGCGATCAGCTCGTTTTTCTTGCTGACGTCGCCCTTGACCGCATTGAGGCCCGCTGCCAGCAACTGCGCGGCGTCATAGCCCTGTACCGCGTACACGTCCGGCTGCAGTTTGAAGGTCTTGGCGTAGTTGAGCCGAAACGCGTTGTCGCGCGGGGTGTTCAGGTTGTCGGCGTAGTGCAGCGCGGTGAGGATTCCCTGCGCCGCCTCGCCCTGCGCCTCCAGCGTGCCATCGGTCAGGAAGCCGGCGGCAAACAGCGGAATCGTTTTGTTCAGGCCGGCGGCCGCATAGTCCTTGACGAACTTCACCGCGCCCCCGCCGGCGAAAAACGCATACACGATCTCCGGCTTCAGCGCCGCGATCTCGGTCAGCAGCGCCTGGAACTCGACGTTCGGGAACGGCAGGTGCAGATCTTTCAGGATCTTGCCGCCGCCCTTTTCGAACGCCTCGCGGAAGCCCTCGACCATCTCGTCGCCGGCGGCGTACTTCCAGGTGATGGTCACCGCGGTCTTGTGCTTGCGCGCCGCCGCCGCCACCCCGGTGGCGTACCCG
>JANWUU010000171.1 GCA_025057735.1 Burkholderiaceae bacterium | reverse complement strand
CCACGCCGCGGCCGGGCGGCAGCGCGGCCGGCAGCGCGGCGGTGCCGAGCACGGCGCCTGGCGCTGCGGCGCGCGGATAGCGCACCGCGGCCGGTCCTTCGCAGGCGAGCGCGGTGGCGAGCATGGCCTCCAGCTCGTCGGCGTTCGACGGCGTCATCACGGTCATGTGCGGCACGCAGCGCAGCAGCGTCAGGTCGAAGCTGCCGTTGTGCGTCGCTCCGTCCGGCCCGACCAGACCGGCGCGGTCGATCGCGAATACCACCGGCAGTCTCTGCAGGGCGACATCGTGGATCACCTGGTCGATGGCCCGCTGCAGGAAGGTCGAGTAGATCGCCACGATCGGGCGCAGCCCCTGCGCGGCGAGTCCGGCCGCGAACGTGACGCTGTGCTGCTCGGCGATGCCGACGTCGAAGAAGCGGTCGGGGAAGCGCTGCGCGTAGCGCACCAGTCCGGAGCCCTCGCGCATGGCCGGCGTGATGACCACGATGCGCGGATCGCGCTCGGCAGCGCGGCAGACCCAGTCGCCGAACACCTCGGTGTAGGTGGGCGCCGCGGCCGCCGCGATCAGGCCGCGCGTCAGGTCGAACGCGCTGACGCCGTGATACTTGACCGGCTCGGCCTCGGCCGGCGCGTAGCCCTTGCCCTTGACGGTCCGCACGTGCAGCAGGCGCGGGCCGCGCGCGTCGCGCTGCGCGCGCAGTGCCGCCAGCAGCGCCGGCAGGTCGTGACCGTCGACCGGTCCGCTGTAAGCGAAGCCGAGCGCCTCGAAGAAGCGCGGCGGCACGGCGGCGTGCCGGAAGGTCTGCGACAGCGCGCCGACGTTGGGGGAGATGGACATGCCGTTGTCGTTGAACACCACCAGCAGATCGGCGCCCATCGCTCCGGCGTGGTTCAGCGCCTCGAAGGCGAGCCCGGCGGTGAGCCCCCCATCGCCGATGATGGCGACCACGCGCGCGTCGCTGCCGGCGCGCGCCAGCGCGGCGGCCATGCCGGCGGCGGCGCTGATCGAGGTGCTGGAATGGCCGGCGCCGAAGACGTCGTACGCGCTTTCCTCGCGGCGCAGGAAGCCCGACAGTCCGCCGCGCCGACGCACGGTGCCGATCCGGTCGCGCCGTCCGGTCAGGATCTTGTGCGGATAGCACTGGTGGCCGATGTCCCACACCAGCAGATCGCGCGGCGTGTCGAACACGTAGTGCAGCGCGATCGTCAGCTCCACGGTGCCAAGGCCGGCGGCGAAGTGACCGCCGCTTTCCGCCACCGAACGCAGCAAAAAGGCGCGCAGCTCGGCCGCGAGGGCGGGTAGCGAGTCCGGCGGCAGCCGACGCAGGTCGGCCGGCCAGGCGATGCGGTCCAGCATCGGCGTCGCGGTGGCGGACGTCGGCGCGGCACCCCGCGGCGCGCGCGTATCGCCACGGGGCGCCGGCGCGACGGCGGAAGCGGCAGAAGACATCATCGGTACCTCCTGCGGCAGATCAGCGCAGCGGTTTGGCCACGGAAGGCGCAGCCTCCACCGCCCCCGGCGGCAGCGGGCGTTCGCGCAGCGCGACGCGCCACAGCGCATCGGCCGGCAGCGGCAGCACCAGCAGCCAGTGCTCCAGCACGCCGAGCGCGAGCAGAGCCGCCAGCAGCAGGTGCGCGGTCGTCGACCCCGGCGTGGCCTCCGCGGCGAGCGCCTGCTGCACCAGCCAGACCACGCCCAGGATGGGCACGGTGACCGAGAACGGGAACAGGGCGTTCATCGGCTGGCGCCGGAAGTAGGTGGCGATGTAGCGCAGATGCGGCGGCAGCAGCTCCTCGTTCGTGTTCGGCACGCCGAGGAACAGGTTCAGCTTCGCGCTCTGCCGCATCACCCACAGCAACGCGAAGGTGGCGAGCGCCGTCTGGTTGGCGCCGCCCCAGGTCGCGACGGCGATCAGGGCAGCGGCGGCGAGCACGCCGAGCTCGTGATACAGGATGGCCGCCAGCGCCTGCCGCGCGCGCGCGATGCCACGGCTGCCGGGCCGGCAGGGCAGTCGGCGGGGGCCGGTCACGGTGCCGGTCAAGAAGCCGAGCTCCTGCCAGGCCCAGATTACCAGCGCGCCGACGAAGGCGAGATAGGCGCCGCGCGCGGACGTGTCGTCGCGCAGATGGACGAGGGCGGCCAGCGCCGCGAGCGCCAGCAGCGAGGCCGCCGCGAGCGTCCAGCGGAAGGTCGCGCGCGGCAGGCGGTCCAGGCGCAGCGCGAGCGCCGTCGCACTCCACCACAGCGCCAGCGCCGCGAGGACCGGCAGCGCGAACTCGAGCATGGGAGGCGATGCGCGCTGCGCGCCTTACCAGGCGGGCGCGAGCCGCACCTGCGCCGGCAGCTCGTTGCGCACGCCCGGCAGCAGGAGCAACCGTCCGAAGGCGAGCGCGGCGGCAGCGCCGTGCCGCGCCCGTGCCAGCGCCCCACGCCAGCCGCGTGGCGCCTGCTGCGCGGCCAGCGCATGGGCGGCCAGCCGCGCCAGGCCCGCCCGGAAGGCCGGATGATCGATGTCCAGCAGCACCGGGAACACCTGGCGCGAGATGTCGCGCGTGATGCGGAACACCGTGAAGTCGAAGGTGGTCGGATCGAAGCCCATCGCGCGATGCATCTCCGGCCGCGTGTGGTCGCGCACGTACATCGTGGCGTACACGGCGAGCTGGAAGAACTTGATCCACGCCTTGTTGAAGCCGCGCAGCAGGCGCGGATCGGCGCGCATGATCAGCGCGAAGGACTCTCCGTGCCGGAATTCGTCGTTGCACCAGCGTTCGAACCAGCGGAAGATCGGATGGAAGCGCCGCTCCGGATGCCGCTCGAGCTGCCGGTAGATCGTGATGTAGCGCGCGTAGCCGATCTTCTCCGACAAGTAGGTGGCGTAGAAGATGTATTTCGGCTTGAAGTAGGTGACGGCCTTGGTGCGCTTCAGCAGGCCCAGATCGATGCCGAGCCCGAAATCCTTCAGCGACTGATTGATGAAGCCCGCATGGCGCGATTCGTCGCGCGCCATGTACGCCATTAAGCGCTTGATCTCCGGGTTGGCGACGCGCTTCTTGATCTCGTTGTACAGCACGCAGCCCGAAAACTCGGCCGTGATCGAGCTGATCAAAAAGTCGAGGAACTCGCGCCGCAGCGCCGGCGACAACTGCGGCAGCAACTGCCGCACTTCCTCGGCGAAGCGCTCGTCGCGCTGGAAGTGGTCGTGGTTGTTGTCGCCCTCGTATTCGGCCATCACGGCGTCCCACTCGCGCCTCACCGGCGTGACGTCGATGCGCTCCAGCGCCGCGAAGTCGGTGGTGTAGAAGCGCGGGGCGAGCAGGGAGTTGGCGCGCGCGCGTTCGGTGGCGTCGGCGCCGCTGGTCAGGTCAAAGAGGCTTTCCATCGCGGTCCCTC
>JANWUU010000113.1 GCA_025057735.1 Burkholderiaceae bacterium | reverse complement strand
GCACGCCGGCCGAGCTGGGAGGCAGGAAGTCGTATCCCCAGTCCAGTGCCTTGACATAGATCGGCGCTGCGTTGGCGATGGTGCCCAGCACGTTGTCGTGGCTTCCCGGGTCGTTCGGCTGGGCGCGCGGCCGATCGCGGTAGCCGCCGGGCGGTGTCGCGCCTTGCTCGCGGCTGCGGTCACCGCGCACGTACTGGATGACGTCCGCAGCCGGGCCGAGCGGGGAGTTGAGGTCGGCGAGCTGCGCGGCGGTCAGGTTCGCATCGAGGAACGGCACCACGGCCTCGCGCGCCGAGGCGCCATAACGCATGGTGAAGATGCGGCGCAAACCAGGCGCAGGAAGCGCGTCGCTCGCGCGCCAGAGATACGGCTGCCCATTGGCATCGCGCGGCAGCGGATTGCCGTTGGCATCCGTCGCGCGGAACTGTCGGGTCTGCGGGTCGATCTCGCGGCGGTACAGGTTGCCCGACCACGTCCCCTGCCGAAACTCGGCCGTGAACACGGCGTTGCCCGCCTCCAGATAAGCTGTGCTGGCCGCCGCCGCAGTGCCGACGACCGAGCGCGTTCGCGCCACCTCGCGCACGATGCGCTGGAAGCCCTGCAGCAGCTGGTCTGGCCGGTCCGCGCTGAAGGCGAGGCCACGGCTGTTGATCGCCGCATGCCACAGGTCATAGACGTTGCGCACCGAATCCGGGCCGGTCGCAGGCCACGTCGCGGCACCGCTGCGCAGGTTCTCGTAGCCGGCACCCTGGTGTGTGGCACCGCTCCACGGGATGCCCGGCGCGTTCATCACCGACGTCAGCCCCAGCCCGACCGTGAAATTCACCATGTGCTGCCAGGTGGCGGGATCGTTCTTGGGATTCCAGTAATCGGCCGCCGCGTCGCCGCTGCGCTCTGCGTGATAGGGCGTTACGTTGTTCGGCAGGTCGGGCCGCAGATCGGTGGCCCAGTAGTGGAACGCGACGTCGGCCAGGCTGTCGCTGTTGGTGTCGCGATAAATGCGCGTCGCCCCGAATGCGCTGCTCGCTGTGTTGCCGTTGCCGGGCAGTACCGCGTCGTCCGGCAAGGTGCGCCAGTTGCCGTCCGCGTTGCCGCACATCGAGCCGCCACAAAAGGGTTCGTCGCTCTCATTCCAGAGCCCGTCGGTCATCAGCAGATGGAAATTGGGCCGGCAGGCGAACTCGGTACCCGCTTCGACTTGCGGATTCTCGGCATAGGGACTGTTGACGCCGCTCGTGCGGTAGTACTCCCCGGCGCGCGCCAGCGCGCGCCGCAGCGGCGTGTTGCTTTGCGCCGGCAGGCGCAGCAGCCAGCTGTAGAAGTTTGCTCGGTGCGGACTGGCGAATGGCCGGATGCGGTTGTCGAACGCGCCTCCCGCCCAGCCGCTGCAGTAGCCGGTAAAGCCAGCACAGGTCGTCAGCGCCTGCCAGGCCACCCGCACCGAATCGGGCAGTCCGGCCAGGGCGAGCGAGGCCGCGCTGACGGTCGCCAGGTTGCGCGTGCGATAAAACGAATACCAGACGGCGAAGTTCTGCCGCTCGTCGCGGTCGGCGGCGTTCACGACGCCGTCTCCGTTCAGATCCACCACCGCCGGCCCCGACGTGGCGCCGACGATGACCAGCCGGTAGCAGTTATCGTTGGTTCTGGCCGCTGGCGCGCAGCCGGTGGTGGCGGGATCGAAGACGTAGTAGTAGGCCGGCACGCCTGCCTGGCGGAGGTCGCCGGCGGCCGAGACGAAGTCGGCGGCGGGGTTTTCCGCGAAGCGGTTGCCGAGCTCCTGACACCCGGGGTCGTACGCTGTCGAGGCGCCATTCGTGGCGGGGTCGTAGGACCACGTTACGCGATAAGCCTGCGACAGGTCGATCGTGCCCAACTGCGGCGCAAAGCCGTTCACATACGCATTCGTGAAGCTCGTCGACAGTCGCGTGTAGGTGTTCGTGGCGACGTCGAACCGCAGCGGCAACTCGTAGCGAATCGTTGGGTCGTAATAAAGCGGGTTGTAAGCGGCCGACTTCACGCGTCGGGTCGTGTGCTCCAAGCACATGGCGTCGGGCATGTAGGCCCATTGCATCGAGCCGGAGTCATCGAGCGTAATGACGAGATTGGGCGCCAGCGGCGAGGGCAGGAATTGCGGCACCTGCGCGAGCGAGGGCGGCGGTTCCGTCGGCGCCGCGTAGGCCGACGGCATCAGCGCCGTCGCGATGTAGATACCCAGCACCTGCGCCGCGATCAGCCGCCGCATGGCACCGGTCGGCGCCTTCACTCTCACGCCCATACGCCCCCCTGACCCAAGGCGCCTCACAGCGGCGGCGGCCGCAACTGGCTCTGCACGGTCGTGCGGAAGCCCTGGTTCGCGTCGCCGAAGCCGCGCGCGGTCACGACGTAGGCCACGTTCGGAATCAGCGTGCCGCCAGTAGTCGGGCCGGGCGGCGCGCGCACTTCCTCGAGCAGACACACGGGCGCGCTGACCGCGCGAGCCGGGTCGCCATAGACCTGGCTCGGCACGCGCTGCAGTTTCGGATTGGCAGAGCTCCAGCTCGCGGGGTCACGCCAGGCCTGTCCGGTCACGTCGGTGGAGTCGATGCGTGCGTCGGCGAGCCGCAGCGGATCGGCGCCGCCGGCGATCTGCTCGCAGTGCCGCAGGGCGAGTTCGGCCTGCTCGAAGGCGATCGCCGCGGCGCGGATGTTGGCGCTGATGCGCTCCTCGGTCGTCACGCCGCGCAACGCCACCACGCCCATCAGCGTGATCATCACCAGCATGACGAGCGCCAGCGGCAACACCACACCGTGTTCGTTTGCCCGAAGCCGCATGGCTGCCTCCTTCCTTTAGAGGGTGCGGTTGCGCAGGGTGACCACCTGCGTGAAGGTGCGCCGCAGCCGGCCATCGTCCGGAAACGCCGTGCCGCGGCAGCCCTGGCCGGCCTGCGGCCCCGCGGTCAGGCCGATTTCCTCGGACCGAACCTGCACACACAGCTCGACCGCGAGCACGCGTGTCCAGTCGCTGAAGCCCGCCGGGTCGACCACGCGTTCCGCGCGCGTGAACGGATCGCCGATGCGCAGCCGGATGCGGAGGTCCTCGACGTTCGGGATCAACGGCTGCGGCCCGGCCGTGTTGCCGCGGCACATCAGCGTCGGCACGCCGTTGGACTGCGCGACGTAGAACCGGTTGCGCACGACGCGCAAACCCGCGGCATCGGCGGGGACCTCGAAGCCGAGGCAGTCGCGCCGGTCTCCGGAGCCGGCCGCCGGCGCATCCTCGACCTGGTAGCGCACCTGCAGCGCATCGGCACCCCCCGATGCGCTCGCGGCGCACGCAGGGGCATCGCTGCTGTCGTTCGGGTCTGCGAAGCCGCCCGCGCACACCCGTATCGCATCGCCGGTGAAAGCCGATGGAGCGGCGACATGGGCGAAATCGCTCAGGAGATGTCCATAGCCGGCCATGCGGACCTGATAGGCGAGGCGGTCGAGCGCGAGCTGGCCCGCCGCCTGCATGCGCTGCAGGTCGGTGCTGGCCCGGTACGTCTGTCGGTTCGCCGAGTAAACGCTCAGGATGCCGATACTCAGCAGCAGGCCGATCGCGACCGCCACCAGCACCTCGATCAGCGTGCGGCCCGATGCCCGGACGGTTAGCGGCGGGCGAGCCTTCATGGACGCACCCGAATGCGAACGCAGTCGACGTTGGGCGGGACGTTGGGCGGACACTGGCGGCCGACACTTAGTGCATTCAGCAGATTCGCGTGCCCCGCAGCCGCTTGTTCGGCAGCCCGAGCGCGCATGCCCGTCTCGACCCACATCATCGTGATCTCCCACACCGGCTCGCCGGCCACCGGCGTGTCGACCGTGGCCCACCCCCCCGGCAGCGCGCCGCCACGCAGGCGAGCCAGCCAGGTCGCGAGGTCGTACTGCGCCTGCTGCTGCGGCGTGCAGACAGCGCTCTCGCAGTCCGGCGCGGCCGGCAATGGCTGGATGCCGCTCGTCGGGTACGAGGCCGTGAACCGATAGGCACCAACGGCCACTGCCGGTGCGTTGGCGCGCATGCGGTCGGCGAAATCCAGCGCCAGCTGGGTAGCGAGCGCCCGGCCGTGCGCGTCCTTCTGGATCGCCAACCCACGCACCTGCAAGCC
>JANWUU010000212.1 GCA_025057735.1 Burkholderiaceae bacterium | reverse complement strand
ACGCCGTTGGAGAACGCGCCAGCCTCGATCGCGGTCATCGACGCCGGAATGTCCACCAGCACCCAGTGGAAGAAGTCCACGCGCGGCAGGCTGGCCGGGATTTCGCGGCCTTCCTGGTTGACGTCGTCCGGGCGGCTCGGCACGTCGTAGTCATGGCAGAGCAGCACGAACGATTTCGTCGCCGGCGGCGCCTCGCTCCAGGCCAGATGCGGATTGCGGTTGGTGGAGAGCTTCACGTGGTGCGCCGGATCGATGACCGCGAACGCGAACTCGCCCGGAATACGTCCCCCGTCGGCAAACGAGTTACTCCAGATCCTCATCCTCAGGCTCCTTCGGCTTCACTTGCAACCAGAACGTCGCCGGCCCGTCGTTGACCAGCTCTACTTGCATCATCGCACCGAACACCCCGCTTTCCACTACCGGGTGTTGCGTACGGGCGCGCGCCAGCAGGTAATCGAACAGGCGGCGGCCGACCTCGGGGGGCGCCGCCGCGGAGAAGCTCGGCCGCGTGCCACTGGCCGTGTCGGCGGCGAGCGTGAACTGCGGCACCAGCAGCAAGCCGCCGCCGACCTCGCGCAAACTGCGGTTCATGCGCCCCTGCGCGTCGGCGAACACGCGCAGCGCAAGCATTTTCGCGAGCAGCGCCTCGGCCTGCCGCTCGCTATCGCCGCGCTCGGCGCAGACGAGCGCCAGCAGTCCGGCGCCAATGGCGCCCACCGCGCGCCCCTCGACGCGCACCTCCGCGCGCGTGACGCGCTGCAGCAGCCCGATCACCGGCGCCGCCTCAACCGCGCGCGGCGATCGTCACGCGCGCCCACCGGCGCTTGCCCACCTGCACCACGTACGTGCCGGGGGCAAGCCGCAGGGCGCGGTCGGAGACGCGGTCGGCGTCGATCCGCACCCCGCCCTGCTCGATCGCCCGCATGGCCTCCGACGTCGAGGCCGCCAGCCCCGCCTGCTTCAGCAGCACCGCCACCGGCAGCCCGCCCTGCGCATCGGCGGCGAGCGTCACCTGCGGCATGTCCTGCGGCGCGGCGCCGGCGCGGAAGCGGGCGTCGAATTCGGCCTCGGCGGCATCGGCCGCGCGCGCGGAGTGGAAGCGCGCCACGATTTCCTTGGCGAGCAGCACCTTGATGTCGCGCGCGTTGCGTCCCTGCTCGACCTGGCGCCGCAAGGCGGCGATCTCCTCGTTGGACCGCAGCGACAGCAGGTCGTACCAGCGCCACATCAGGTCGTCTGAGATCGACATGATCTTGGAGAACATCTCGAACGGCGGCTCGGTGATGCCGACATAGTTGTTCTTGCTTTTGCTCATCTTCTCGACGCCGTCCAACCCCTCCAGCAACGGCATCGTCAAAATGCACTGCGGCTCCTGCCCGTAGTGGCGCTGCAGCTCGCGGCCGACCAGCAGGTTGAACTTCTGGTCGGTGCCGCCCAGCTCGAGATCCGCATGCAGCGCCACCGAGTCGTAGCCCTGCATCAGCGGATACAGCAGCTCGTGCATCGCGATCGGCGCGTTTTCGCGCATGCGCTTGGCGAAGTCGTCGCGCTCCAGCAGCCGCGCCAGCGTGTACTTGGCCGCCAGCCGGATCATGCCGTCGGCGCCGAGCGGAATCGACCACTCGGAGTTGTAGCGGATCTCGGTGCGCTCGCGGTCGAGCACCAGCGCCGCCTGCTCGAAGTAGGTCTTGGCATTCGCCTCGATCTGCTCACGCGTCAGCGGCGGCCGCGTGGTGTTGCGGCCGGAGGGATCGCCGATCATCGAGGTGAAGTCGCCGATCAGGAAGATCACCGTGTGGCCCAGGTCCTGCAGTTGCCGCAGCTTGTTCAGCACCACCGTGTGGCCGAGATGGATGTCCGGCGCGGTGGGGTCGAGCCCCAGCTTGCAGCGCAACGGCCGGCCGGTGGCCTCGCTACGCGCCAGTTTCTGTGCGAACTCGGATTCGATCAGCAGTTCGTCGCAGCCGCGCTTGACGAGCGCAAGCGCGCGCTCGACTGCGGGCGTGATCGGGTACGTGGAGCCGGACATGGTGCCGTCGCTGCTGGCGTCGTGAACCGCGGCGCAGTCTAATTGAGACTGCATGCGCGAACTGTTCATCGGCCTGATGTCCGGCACCAGCTTGGACGGCGTCGACGCCGTGCTGGCGGACTTCGCCACCACGCCGCCGCGCGTGCACGGCCATGTGCACCACGGGTTTGCGGGCGAGCTGCGCGAGGCGCTGTTGGCGCTGCAGCGGCCCGGCGCCGACGAGCTGCACCGCGCCGCCGTGGTCGCGCAGCACCTGGCGCGGGCCTACGCGGCCGCGGTCGGCGATTTGCTGCGCCACGCCGAGGTGGAGCCGGCGGAGGTGCGCGCGCTCGGCGTGCACGGCCAGACGGTGCGCCATCGGCCCGACGCCGGCTACACGATTCAACTGAACGCCCCCGCGACGCTTGCGGAGCTCACGGGCATCGACGTCGTCGCCGACTTCCGCAGCCGCGATCTGGCCGCCGGCGGCCAGGGCGCACCGCTCGTGCCGGCTTTCCACGCCGTCTTATTTGCCGCGGAGACGCCGCGCGCCGTGATCAACCTCGGCGGCATCGCCAACCTGACCGGCCTGCCGGCCCGCGGCAGCGGGGAGGCGGTCATCGGCTTCGACTGCGGGCCCGGCACCGTGCTGCTGGATGCCTGGGCGCGCGAGCATCTGGGCGAACCGTTCGACCGCGACGGCCGCTGGGCCGCCGGCGGCTGCGTCGATGAAGCCCTGCTGCAGACGCTGCTGGCCGAGCCGTTTTTCGCCGCCGCGCCGCCGAAGAGCACCGGCCGCGAGCTCTTCGACCTCCCGTGGCTGCGCGCGCAGCTTGCGCGTCATCCGCCGCTTGCGCCCCAAGACGTGATGGCGACCCTGACGCGGCTGACTGCGGCCGCCATTGGCGGCGCCCTCGCGCAGCATTTCCCGCAGGCGCGGGAGGTCGTCGTCTGCGGCGGCGGCGCATACAACGCGACGCTGCTGCGGATGCTGGCCGAGGAGGTCGCGCCGCGCCCGCTTTTCAGCAGCGCGGCGCTGGGTGTTGCGCCCGAGCAGGTCGAGGCGCTCGCCTTCGCCTGGCTGGCGCGCGAATGCCTGGCGCGCCGC